>JBGTNO010000225.1:0-5860 GCA_041743065.1 Chthoniobacterales bacterium | reverse complement strand
GCCAAGCCATCGAGCGCGTGCTCGATTTCTTCCCTGCCCAAGAGCGCCATCAGGTCCGCCGCCAGCTCGGCCTCGCCCTGCGCGCCCTCGTTTCCCAGCGGCTCGTGCCCTCGCGCGAGGGCGGCCGCCTCCCCGCCCTCGAGATCCTCCGCACCAGCGACACCGTCCGTCAACTTTTCGAAAAAGTCGAACTCCACCTCCTCAAAACCGCCATCCTCCAGGGCGAAAACGAGGGCATGCAGACCTTCGATCAGGCGTTGCTCGCGCTCGCCGCCGCCCGGCGCCTCACCGACGAAACCGCGCTGCATTACGCTGAATCGCCCGAAGCCCTCCGCATGAACCTGCGCGGCATTTTCACCAGCGAGACGCGGCTGCTCCGGTGACCAGGAGCGCGGACGTCCCGTCCGCCACCAAAAATCAAATTGGAAAGGACGAAGCGGACGGGGACATCCGCGCTCCCTGACTTGGAGGTTGAGCGCGGCCCGCGCCCGCCCCTACAGTGCCCCTCTTTTCCGACCATGTCCGACGAACGCAAAACCCTCGAACAACGCCAGCAAATGACCGATCTGGAGCGGTTGCGCCACAGCGCCGCCCATGTCCTCGCCACCGCCATCCTGCGCCTCTGGCCTGATGCTCAGTTCGCCGCCGGGCCGCCCGTCGAGAACGGCTTCTATTACGACCTCGAACTTGACCACCGCATCTCGCCCGAGGATTTCGAGAAGATCGAGGAGGAGATGAAGAAAGAGTCAAAGGCCAACCACGTTTTCGAGCGCGTCACCGTGAGCCGCGACGAAGCCCTCCAGCTCGCCCGCAGCGGCCAACTCGCCGCCCTCGGCGCCCGTTCCGCCCCCAGCAAGTTCAAGCTCGATATCATCGAGAACATCCCCGAGGGCGAAGAAATCTCCTTGTTCCGCAACGGCGACTTCCTCGACCTCTGCGCCGGCCCGCACGTCGCTCGCACCGGCAATGTGAAAGCCTTCAAGCTCACCCACGTCGCCAGCGCCTACTACAAGGGCGACGAAAACAACCCCCAGCTCCAGCGCATCTACGGCACCGCCTTCAAGAACAAGACCGAGCTGGACGCCTACTTCGCCATGCTCGAAGAGGCGAAGAAGCGGGACCACCGCAAGCTCGGCCAGGAGCTCGAGCTATTTTGTTTCGACACCGAATACGTCGGCCCCGGCCTGCCCATGTGGCTCCCGCGCGGCACGGTATTAATTGAGGAACTGGAAAAACTAGCCAAGGAAACCGAGTTCGCAGCCGGCTACCAGCGCGTGCGCACCCCGCACATCGCTAGGGAGAAGATGTATATCACTAGTGGGCACTTGCCTTACTACGAGGAGAGCATGTTTCCCCCGATGGAGCTCCGCGACGAGAGCGATCCCCGGGGAGCGCACGCGCCCTCGCGTGCCGTCTCCGGCGCCCCCGCCGGAGACACTTCCGCCAAATACGCGAAGCGCCGTCTCCCCCACTTCGAGCGTCCCTGGGAAAAATACATGGTCACGTTCACGACCAAGGACCACCGCGTGCTCTCCCCCGCCGAGCGCCACATCGTGCTGAAGAGCCTGATCTACGCCCACGAGCACCACCAGTACGAGCTCTACGCCGCCTGCGTGATGCCCGACCATGTGCATCTGCTTTTCGAGCCTCAAGTGAAAGCGTCGCGAGAAGATGGCGCTCCGATTTTCTATTCCCTCACGGAAATTCTCCAGGCGATCAAGTCGAGCACCGCTCACCGGATCAATGCGGGATCGAACCGCCAGGGCGAACCCGTGTGGGAAAAGGAATCCTTCGACCGCATGATCCGCGGCCAAGATGATCTGCGGGAGAAGTTCGAGTATATCGTCAGGAATCCGTGGGACGCGCAAATTGCCGCTCCCGAGGAAGATTATAGGTGGGTCTGGTCGCCGGAGGTGGCTTCGGCGGGGGCGCCGAAGCCGACCCCCGAGGCGCGTGCGCTCCCCGCGGAACCTGAGGCTTCTCCGAATTCCGACCGCTATTACCTCAAAGCGATGAACTGCCCGCATCACCACAAGCTCTTCGGAGCGGTGCCGCGGAGTTATCGCGACCTGCCGTTGCGGCTCGCGGAATACGGCACCTGCTATCGTTACGAGCAGTCGGGCGAACTTTTTGGCCTCATGCGCGTCCGCGCCATGCAGATGAACGACGCTCATATCTATTGCACCGAAGAGCAGTTCGCCGCCGAGTTCGAAGCCGTGAACCAGATGTATCTGAAGTATTTCCAGATCTTCGGCATCGACCGCTACCAGTTCCGTTTCAGCACCCATGACCCCGCGGAACTAGGCAAGAAGTATGTCGATCAGAGCGATCTTTGGCTGAAAACCGAGAGGATGGTCCGTGATGTCCTCGTCGCCAGCGGCGCCCCCTTCGTCGAAGTGCCTAATGAAGCCGCCTTCTACGGCCCCAAGATCGACATCCAGATCTGGAACGTCATCGGCAAAGAATTCACCCTCGCGACCAACCAAGTCGATTTCGCCGTCCCGAAAAAGTTCGGCCTCGAATACAAGACTAGTCAAAACACGATGGAGACCCCGCTCTGCATCCACCGCGCCCCACTCGGCACCCACGAACGTTTTATCGGCTTCCTGATCGAGCATTACGCCGGCAACTTCCCGCTCTGGCTCGCCCCCGAGCAAGTCCGCGTCCTCCCCATCGCCGAAGACGAGTCACTGCAAGCCTACGCCCGCGAGATTTATCAGGAGCTGCGGAGCCAAGGCGTCCGCTGCGAACTCGACCTGGCCAACGACCCGATCAAAGCCAAGATCGCCGGCGCCGAACGCATGAAAGTCCACACCATGCTAGTGCTAGGCCACCGCGACCTGGAGAACCAGCACATCAGCGTCCGAGTCCACGGCCAGGGCAACCTGGGCGCCAGGCCGAAGGCCGAAGTCATCGCCGACATCCTCGCCGCCATTGCCGGAAGGCGGAGCTAGGGGCTTGTCCTTGAGCCAGGCGATCGACAAATTCTTTGGATCCGGGGCGCCCGAATCCGTTCGCCGAAATTTGACACTTGGGAAGATTGGAAAAACCCGAGCGCGCGGCCTAGTCTCGCCGACGTGGCTGAAGACCTGACCTCCGGAGTCCTGCGAGATGTTTCGCGCTCGTTTTATCTGACCATCCGCGTCCTGCCCCAGGCCATGCGCGAACCGGTCGGACTCGCGTATTTGCTGGCGAGGGCGTCGGATACTTTGGCCGATTCGGCCCATGCGCCCGCGGCTCAGCGGATGGAATGGCTGCGGCAATTCGAAAAGGTGATCGCGGGGGAGGAATCGGCGGCTTTTTCGCCGGAGGCGGAGACGGATCATCCCGGCGAGCGGGTGCTGCTCGAGCGTCTTCCGGAATGTGTGGCACGGCAACGCGCGCTGGCTCCGGCGGACCGGGAGGCGGTGCGGCAGGTGCTGCATCACATCATCGCGGGTCAGACGCTGGATGTGGAGCGGTTTGGCCAATCTAACCCGCCGAACCCACCTCTGGAGCGGAGCGACGCTTCAAGGTGTATTCCCCGCGCGGGCGCTCTCCCGGATGCAGTGGCGCTGGAACGCTACACCTATCTGGTGGCGGGCTGCGTGGGCGAATTCTGGACGGAGACGGCTTTTCGGCATGTGCGGGATTACTCGCGGAGCGACCCGGCGGAACTGCGCCGACTCGGCGTCGAATTTGGGCAGGGGCTGCAGCTGGTGAACATCCTGCGCGATCTCCGCGAAGACCTGCAAAACCATCGCTGCTATCTGCCGGCCGACGCCCTCGCCGCCGCGGGCCTTTCTCCGGCGGAGGCGCTGCGGCAGCCAGAGAGGGCGGGACCCGTGGTGGAGCAATGGCTGGCGCGGGCGGAGGGGTTGCTCGCAAGCGGAGCGGAATATGTCGGGGCCGTCCGCCCGCGGCGATTGCGCCTGGCGGTATTTCTACCCTGGTATCTCGGGGTCAAAACGCTGGCGCTGCTCAGAAAGTGTCCGGCTTTAACCACGACGAAACGAGTGAAAGTTTCCCGTGCGGATGTGCGGCGGGCTCTGTGGCTGGGCATGCGCTGCTCGCTCTCCGACCAAACGTTTCAGCGGATCAAAGCGGAACTTTCCCCGCGAGCCTCGGCGCGGTAAGCTTCGGCGAGCAGGACGATCGGGTGGGTCACGCGAGTTTCCTGACGGCCCGCCGCTGCGAGTCCGGTCTGGATTTGCAGGTGGCAGCCGGGGTTGGCCGTCGCGATGGTTTCCGCGCCGGTGGCGGTCAGGTGGCCGATCTTTCTGCGCTGGAGGCGGGCGGAGGTCTCGGGCTGGGTGATGTTGTAGATGCCGGCGCTGCCGCAGCACCATTGGGCTTCGGCGCACTCGCGCAGCTCCACGCCGGGCAGGGCTCGCAGGATGTCGCGAGGTTGGGCGGTCACCTTCTGGCCGTGGCAGAGGTGGCAGCTTTCATGATAAGTCACGGTGCTCGCCGGGGCGGTGGAGACCGGTCCGCGGAAACGGATTTCGACGAGGTATTCGTGGATATCGCGGAGTTTGCGCGACCATTCGGCGGCGCGCGCGACGTAGCGCGGATCGTCGTGCAGCAGATGATGATAGGTGCGGAGGTGCGAGCCGCATCCGCCGGCGTTGCTGATGATGGCGTCGAACTTCGCGGGATCGAAAAGATCGAGCTGGCGACGGGCCAGGGCGCGGGCGGATTCGAGATCGCCGTTGTGGGCGTGCAGCGAGCCGCAGCAGGGTTGCACGGGCGGAGTGACCACTTCGCAACCGTTGGCCAGCAGCACGTCCACGGTCGCGCGGTTGATGTCGGCAAAGGAGAGATCCTGGACGCAGCCGGTCAGCACCGCCACGCGGCGAACATGCCCGGGCGGGGCCTCCACCGGATCGATGAGCTGATGGGAGAACCGCGCCTGAATGACAGGAGCCTGCGGTTCGAGCCGGCGCAGATTTTCGGGCAGAAGCCGGGTCAGCCCGGAGCGGCGGGAGAAGGATTGCAGACCGGACGCCTGCCAGAGCCAGAGCAGACGCCCGAGGCCGCGCAGCAGCCGGGGCCGGGTGAAGATAATGCGCAAGGCGAACCAGCGGATGGCGTCGCGCTTGGGCGAGTCGAGCACGCCCTGGCGCTCGATCTCGGCCCGGGCGGTTTCGAAGAGCGTGCCGTAATCGACGCCCGCCGGGCAGGCTGTGGCGCAGGCGAGGCAGCCGAGGCAGTAGTACATTTCCTCGCCGAAGGCCTTGGTCACTTCGAGATCGTCGTCGGCGACCGCCCGCATCAGCGCGATGCGCCCGCGCGGACTGTTGCGCTCCAGTTTGGTCTCGTCGTAGGTCGGGCAGGTGGGCAGGCACATGCCGCAATGCATGCATTGCTGGAGGACGGAGTAATCGAGGCCCTTGAGCAGATTCCGACCGCTGGCGGGAAGCGGCGAACTTTCCGCCACCACTGGAGCGCGCTGATCAGGGATCGGCGGAGGAGTGGCCCCGCCGGCCGACGGTTCGGTCGCGTTCATAAATCCACCGCGTCGAAGATTTTGCCGGGGTTGAGCAAGCGGTCGGGATCCAGCGCCCGCTTGACCAGGCGCAGCAGATCGAACGAAGCGTCGCCAAGCTGTCGGCGCAGAAAAGGCTTCTTGGCGAGCCCGACGCCGTGCTCACCGGTGATCGTGCCGCCGCGTGCGAGCGTGGCGGCGACGATGTCGGCGAAGGCGGCTTCCACGCGGTGCATCTCGGCGGCGTCGCGCTCATCGGTCAGAATGGTCGGGTGCAGGTTGCCATCGCCGAAATGGCCGAAGGTCGCGATGTTCAACTGGTGTTTCTCCGCGATGGACTGGACGGCGCGGATCATGCCGGCCAGCTCGCTGCGCGGCACGGTGACATCTTCC
>JBGTNO010000224.1:0-5204 GCA_041743065.1 Chthoniobacterales bacterium | reverse complement strand
CCTGCACCGCAGCGCGGCAGAGCACCACCGCCGAGCCGCGCTCGTGCCGCTGCGCTACTTGCACGTGCCGCAGGCGCGCCTCCCACAACAACAGCGTGATCGGTCGCCAGATGCCCATCGTCGGCGCCATCAGCCCCCAGTCCCAGCCGAAGGCGCACGCCATCTTGCGCACGTAGCTTTTACCAAAAAAATCCTCGTTATAGGTATTCCAGCTTGGCAGCCGCAGCTTGTGGTCCCCGCGCCGCATCACCGGGATCGGCGAGGCGAAGCGCAGGCGCAATTCGTTCGCCCCCTCGCGCAGCGCGCTGGTCACATCGGCCTCCCAGGTTCGGTGCATGTTATCCGCTTCCAGAATCGTCGTCCCGTTCAGGCTTGCCGTGCAGAGCGTGTCGAGGCCCTCGCACCGCAGCGTCGCCCTGCGGCCGCCGAGTGCGGCGAGATCGAAAGTCCGCTCGTAAATCCACTCCCGTTCGTGAACCCACTGGATGTCCTTCTCGTGGTCCCGGTACCAGGGGTCCGGCAACTTCCCCTCCGCCAACAGGTCCGTGTGGACACATCCCGGCACGGTCGCCGGGATGCTATATTCGCCTTCCGCATCCGAGAGATGCCATGCACCGCCGAGGTCGATTCGAGTCAGATCTGCCATGGCTACATTGATAGGGGCGCCCACGCTCCCGGCAATGGTTTCTTTTAGGAAAAGCTCGCGCGAAGGCGGCTGGAGTCCGCGTCCTTTTCCTCGCGGGGAAACTCGGAATCCTCATCGAAAACACCCGGCACGTCTCGCTTCCGTGGATTTTCATCAGTGCGGACGCTGGCCTGACCCGCCGCAGCCTTGCGAAGGCCGGGCCTCCGCCCTTTCGAGGTTCCTACCGGCGGAAAACCTTTTTCAGCGAGTTCCCGATCTTGCCCAAGGCGGAGGGCGGAGGCTCCGGCTTTTTGCGCCGGCTCGAAGACTTGCTGGACGTGGCATAGAGACTCCGGCTGACGGTGATCTCCTGACCATCCTCCAGCGTGGCCTCCCGTGAACGCGTCGGATAGTCCTCCTTGCGGAACATCAGCCGCACCGGCCCCGCCGGCAGCTCCATCGTGAAGGGGGTCGTGCCCAGCACTTCTGGCTGCCCGCTCAGCGTCACCTTCGCCCCGGCCGGGGTGCTCTTGACCGTGACCATGGCCCGCGGAAACCGCCACGCCACCTGGGCGGCGGCATCCCGCGTGACGCTGACCAGCTCTTCGTGATCCTTCCAGCCCGCGCGCTGAAAGACAACCCGATAATCCCCCGTCGGCATATCCCCGGCCCGGAGCGGCGTCACGATTTCGCGGAGCGGAGTCTCGCTCCCGGCTAGGTAAACCACCGCTTTCTCGCCTTCCGGATCGCTGGTGATCTCCAAAATGCCCGCACTGCGCTGAAGCTGGAACGCCTCTGGCTGGGTCACTTCATCCGCCCGGATATCCGCCGCGAACGTCACGGGATCGTAGCCCTCCAGGCTCACCTCGACCGTCCGATAGCTGCCCGAACGCAGCTCCGCGCGCAACGGGGTAAATCCCAACACCTCGCCATCCGCCCGCACCGTCGCGCCCTCCGGCTCCGAGACGACCGCCAGCGTGCCCCGGCCAAACTGCCATGCCAGCGCGGCCGGCGCGTCTTTCGTCACCTCCATTTCCCGCACAAGACTCGTCCAGCCCTCGCGGGACACCGTCACCTCATAGACGCCGGTCGGCAGATTCCCGATCGTAGCCGGCGTCACACCCTCCCGCACCGCTTCGCCGTCGCCGCCTTTCGGACGCACGGCGTAGCTGCTCCCCGGCGGAGTCGTTTCCAGCTTGAGAATCCCCACCTCCCGCTTCAGATCCACCGAACCTAAATCGACGAACTGATTTCCCTTCACCCCGACTTCACGCTCCACCGCTTCGTACCCGTCCAGCCAAATCCTGAGCGGATAGCGGCCGGCCGCGATTCCTCCAAAAGTGGCGGGCGAGGTCTGCATGGCCAGGCCCCCCAGCGTCACCGCCGCCCCTTCCGGCTGCGTGGTCACGATCACTCCGCCACGTTGCACCGGGGCCACCGTGCGTGACCCGAATTCCGGTTGCGAAAAGGGGCGCGCCACCAGCGCCAGCAGGACCAGCATCAACAACCCTCCCGCGATCCGCCCGCGCCGGTCGGCCAACCAGCGCCGCCAGGGCCAGGCCCGAACCGTTTCGATCCATAGCGCCCTCTTCCCGGAAACGGGCGGCTCCACCGTCCGGGCCGTCGCCGGGCGCGATTCGACCAGGCCCAGCCGCTCCACCAGTTCCGTCACCGACTGCGGCCTCGCCGCCGGATCGCGCGAGAGACAGGCCGCCACCGCTTCTTCCCATTCCCAGGGAATCGGCTCCCCGGCGATCCCGAAACGCACCCGCCGGTCCGTCATCCGCTCCGCCTGGCCTTCGCGCTTCTGCGTCGAGACATCGCCGGAGTGAAACGGCGGACGGCTCGTCAGCAGCTCGTAAAGCGTGGCTCCCAGCGCGTAAATATCGTCGAGCGGCGAGGGATCCTCGCCCATCAGCTGCTGCGGGCTCATGTAAGCCATCGTCCCGCCCGAGCTGGTCAGGAGGCTCATCCGCCCCACCGAATTTTGCAAACTGCAGGCGATGCCGAAGTCCCCAATCTTGACGACCCCGCGCGTCGTCAGCATCACATTCGAGGGCTTCAAATCGCGATGGACCAGATGCACCGTCCGGTGCGCGTAATCCAACGCCGCCGCCAAGTCCGGCAGCCATTTCGCGATGTCCGCGCATTCCAGCACCTTCCGCGGCTGGTCGATCCGCCGGTCCGAGAGCGTCTGGCCCTCCACAAATTCCATCGAGATCGCCGCCGCGTCCTCGTCCTCGAGAAAATCGTAGATCCGCACGATATGCGGATGCGTCAGCTCCAGGCTCTTGCGCGTCTCGCGCTTCAGATCGTCCCGCGCCGCCGCGTCCCGGTGGAGCATTTCCGGAAGAAACTTCAAGGCCACCGACCGCTCCAGCTTTTCGTCTTCCGCCAGCCAGACCACCCCCATGCCGCCGCGTCCGATGATCTTCCGCAGCGCATAGCGGCCAAAAAGTTTCTCGCCCCGGGCAAAGCTCCGCACCGTCACGTCCAGCTCGCAATTCCTCTCGTCCTGGCCCGAGAGGCCGCCTTTCGTCGAAAATATTACATCCACAATTTCCTGAGGAAGAGAAGGATTCATGCCATCCGGCCAGCTTCCTGCTCTTCCCAGAGCTGCTTCGTTTCTCCTGTATGAATACCATCGATATCACCGCTTGGCTGGAAAACGCCACGGGCGAGCGGATTCCTCTCGAAGGGTTGTGCAGTCTGGGCCGCGATCCGGCCAGCCGGATTCACATCCACTCGGCCAAAGCGTCCCGGCGCCACGCCGTCATCCGCGCCAACGACCGCGGGCAGCTCCAGATCACCGACTTGGGCAGCAGTAACGGCACCTATGTGAACCAGCGCCGAGTCGCCCACCAAACCGCGCTCCATGATGGCGACATCATCGAGATCGGCGGCCAGGCCTTCGGCCTCCATGCTCCCGGGCTTCCCCCCTCCGATGGGGCGGCTGCCGCCCCGCCCGGCGCCACGGTCACGGAAGGCTGGCTGTTTCTGACTGGAACCGCCGCGTGCGCGCGGGTGACCAGTAATCTCGATGAACTCTCGCCCAAGACCGAAGCCGGCTGGGAATTGGACTGCACCCGCGCGATGGAGACTCACCGCGCCCGCCGGGGCAGCCACCGCCTGTGCGACCTGCTTTTCTACTGGGAGGTGCGGGAAAAATTCGATCCCGCCGCCGTCCGGCGCGCCCTGCTCGATTTCGAGCGCATCCGGGCTCGCCAGCGACCGCACCTCAGTGTCGTGCTCCACTACGGGCCCCTCGTTCTGAGCCGCGCTCCGCGGACGTCCAGCGTCAGCTTGACCGGACTGACCATTGCCTTCGCGGTGCAGATGCTGAAACAAGCGTCCGAGACCTCCCGCCGGTGCCTCATCAGCGAGGCGGCGCGGGAGCATTTCGATCAGCCCGGCCTGCTGCGTCCCCTGGAAACGCGGACGCTGCCCGGTTTCCCGGGGGAGCACTCGTTCTACAGCTTTTAGCCGGCAGGCCAGGCGCGCTCCACCGCGCCGGAATCACCCCACCACCTGCTGGACGGTCTTGAGCTGGATGTCGCCGACCTGCAGGCCGAGGGCCTCTTCGGCGACGCGCAGGAAAGCGTCGGAGCTGTCGGTCAGCGCCACTTGGAGCTTGCCGAGGTGGTCGGCGGGCGCCTCCATTTCCTCTTCGCGCAGTCTCCGCTGCACGGCCAGCGCGCAGTTCTGCGCGGAATCGACAATCGTGATGCCCGGCCCGAGGAACCGCCGCAGCGCCCGCGACAGGAGCGGATAATGGGTGCATCCGAGGACCAGGGTGTCGATTTCACCGTGGACCAGCTCGTCGAGGTAACGCCGGATGACGAGGTCGCTGACCGGGTCCTCCAGCCAGCCTTCCTCGATCAGCGGCACCAGCATGGGGCAGGCCCGGCTGGTCACCTGGAGGTCGGGATTGATGGCGCGGATCGCCATTTCGTAGGCGCGGCTGTAAATGGTCGCCCGTGTGCCGATGACGCCGATATGGCCATTCCGGGTGGTGGCGGCGGCCGCTTCCGCGCCGGGAATGATCACGCCGCAGACCGGCACCCGCAGGAGATCGTGCAGCCGGGGCACGGCCAGCGCCGAGGCGGTGTTGCAGGCGACCACGATCATTTTCGCCTGCTCGGCCAGGAGCAGGCCGCTGATTTCGGTGCTGTAGCGATCGATGGTCTGCTGGGTCTTGCCGCCGTAGGGGACGCGGGCCGTGTCGCCGATGTAAAAGATGTCCTCGCTGGGCAGGAGGCGGCGCAGGGCATTGGCCACGGTGAGGCCGCCGATGCCGGAATCGAAGACGCCGATGGGCCGGTTGGGCTTCTCGGTTTCCTGGCCCTGGCCGAAGATGTCGTGATCGGGCGCGAGCCGCTTCACCAGGTCGCGCCGGGTCGGTCCCGGGGGAGACTTGGCCCTGCGCGGGGGTTTATTCGGTCGCGGTGGGCGTGAGGACGGTCGGGGCATGGGCACTGTCTCCGGCCATCTTGCGCACGACGGCGGTGTCGCGCGACTGCAATTCCACCAGCGGGCCGACGGTCTCCGGGAGGCGGGGGCCGACGGCCTGGCGGTAATT
>JBGTNO010000223.1:0-3377 GCA_041743065.1 Chthoniobacterales bacterium | reverse complement strand
CGGCGCGCATTTCATCCACGGCCGCGCTGTCCCCTTCGCCACTGGCGTCAGCCTCAGCCGCAATGACCTCCACGTCTTCGTCTTCGGCGGCGACGGCGACGGCTTTTCCATCGGCGGCAACCACCTCGAACACGGCGCGCGCAAGAACATCAACCTCACCTACGTCATCATGGACAACTACGTCTATGGCCTGACGAAAAAACAGACCTCGCCCACCTCACCCATCGGTTTCCGTTCCAAAACCGACCCGACTGGCGCGATCGACCGTCCCGTCAATCCGATGAAAAAGCTCGTCGCCTCCGGGGCGACCTTTATCGCCAGGACTCACGCCACCCAGGTGAAGCACATGATCGAAATGTTCGAGCGCGCCCTGGATCACGAGGGCTTCTCCGTCGTGGAAGTGCTCTCCGAGTGCGTCGAGTTCTTCCCCGGCGCGTTCGACAGCGGCAACCCGCGCAAAGGCGGCCAGTTCCCCATCCTCGACGAGAAAAAGTGGGATCATTCGCCCGAGGACGAAGCCCGTCACGACACCACCAGTGAAGCCGCCGCCTTCGCCCTCGCCGAAGCCGAGACCCCCGGCTGGTTCGGCGTCTTTCTAGAAGCCGACCGCCCCACCAAGAACGCCCTCGAGCAAAAGTGGATCCAATCCTCCCGCGAGAAGTCGAAGCACGCCACCGACCGCGAACTGCTCCGGCAGACCTTCGCCCGGATGAAATAACCGGGGCGCAGATCTGCAATCTGCGAGGGGAGTGAGGTGAGAATCTTAAAATCCCTTTTTAACTTGCTCGCTCTAAATCTCCGAGATCAACTCTAATTCAGACCGCTTACCGTTTTCGCCGATCTTCAAGGCGTGGAGCGGGCGCAGATCAAGAACGGCCCCATATTGGAGGAACTCTCCGAAAAAAGTGTCATAATCGCGGCCCCAGTACACCATCGCGCAGGCCATCGGAGCGCCCTTTCCTTCGTCTCGACCGTCGATGAGGAAGCGAAGCCGGGTGTCGTAGAGATAGCACACCGCAGCAGCTTGCACGAAGACGTATTTCTTCCAATGCCCGGTATTGGTGGCCACGGGCACTAGCGCGAGCACTTCCGAACCATGCTGGCGATGGGCAGCGGCACAGCGGTAGAGCCAGTGCTTAATGGAAGTTCCGCGTGTCTGGTCAATCCCGTAAGGAGGATTGACGTAAATCTTGGGGAAATCCCACGACTGTTTAAGGCCGTCTTTTAGTGGCAAGCTGTATTCAATCTTCGCTTCGACGAGCGAATATGGGTTTGAGCATGGATCGAGATCGATCGACCCGCCGAAAACCTTTTTGACCGCCTGAATGTATTTTTTTGGCGTACCCCAATGCTGACTGAGTGTATTGATCGTTCGTCCGGCAGTCATGGTGCAAGGATGCGCGTCCAATCCTTATCGTTCAAGGTCTGGAGTTCACTTTTTAAGGTGGCGAGATCTCGGCGAGCGGGTGCGATGACGTTAAACCAGGCATCAATTTTCTCGGCGTGCTCTGTAAAATACTCCCGCAAGACCATATCGGCTTGAGCGTCCATTCTGATTTTGGTGAAGCGATTACCTTTCGCTTTCGGCCCGTAGCTTGATAAAAACGCGGCGCGAGCAGCCGCAAGTTCAGGCGCGGGTTCCAGCAGTAGCTCGCTCACGAACTCCGCCAAGCCGTGATCCGTCAGGAAAAGAAGCCAGTCATACGACTGCGCGAGAACCTTGAGTTCTTTGTTGTGGTCCTCAGCAGTGAACCAGTTGCCGTGATTGCTGACGACGCCAACCGTGAGCACAAAGTCGCGAAGCAGGGAGGCGTCCCCGGACGCGATTACCTCTTCCATTAGCTTTTCGTAAGGCTGGCAATAGAGCGTTCCATCCGAACGGTGAACCACACCGCCGAGCAACCCGTCGTGCAGCCGAATTTTCTGAAGAGATGAAACAGTCCGGGCGACATACGCGCCCTGCTTGGCTTTCTCAATGGATTGCGGACCTTTCTTCATGCCCTCTTCGACGCCGACCCGTTTGCATTCGAAAATGGCGAAAGGATGCCGACCAAGGACACTGACGGTGATGCCATACTGTCTCTCGCGACTTTCGTCGATACTGGCTATGCAAAAGGCGCTGGCCGACTCGCCAAAGGTGCAGGCGTTGCGCAGAACGCCGTCCTTGCTCAACATTTGGGCCGCTTTCACGATGAGATCGCCGTGAGAGAAATCGACGGCATCAAGCGCGCGGCGCAACTTCGCCGCCGTCAAGGGAAGGGTGTAGAGCTGCAGTGGGATTACATGCTGCCGGACGATGGGATGAAGCGAAAACTCGACGTTATGCGTGATGGTGGGGTTTCCAAACTCCGGGAGCGGACGCTCGATAGCGACATTCTCGCGAAATCCCCACCCTTTGAGGACGTAGTAGGTAATTATCTCAACCAGAGTTCCGAGCGCCCGACCTGCGGCTTTCTTGCGATCCTTCGCGTAATGAAAAACATTCTCCACCAAGACTCGCTGGAGAGCGTCTACAGATGGGTAGCTCATCCGTAAGCGCTAAGCCACTGCGGGACTCACAGCCACTCAAAAAAAAGATTGCAACGCGAACTTTTTCTCATCGAAGTCGATAGCGAAGACCTTCTTGGCCAAGTCGCCCCCACACCCCGACGAGCGAAGCGAGGCGGTGAGTCTCCACTCCACAGGTGACAAAACCTCTCTTCCGCTCTTGCTTTGACTGCCGGCGTTCGTAACCTCCCCGGATGTCCGAAACGGCCACCCGCTCCGCCTCGCCCGACGCTGAAATCCGCGCTCTGCTGGCCTCGACCGACCGCTTCGCGCACCGCCATCTCGGCTCGAACGCCGCCGAGACAGCCCGCATGCTCGACACCCTCGGCTACGCCTCGCTCGACGAGCTGATCGACAGCGCCGTGCCGGCTTCCATCCGGCTGGACCGTCCGCTGGACCTGCCCGAAGCGCGCGGCGAAGGCGGCACGCTGCACGAGCTGCGGGAGATCTTTAAGCAAAACAAAGTCCACCGTTCCTACATCGGAATGGGCTATCAGGAATGCATCACCCCGCCGGTGATCCAGCGCAATATCCTGGAAAATCCCGGCTGGTACACCGCCTACACGCCCTACCAGGCCGAGATCGCGCAGGGGCGACTCGAAATGCTGCTCAACTTTCAGACGATGGTCGTCGATCTCACCGGGCTGGACGTGGCCAACGCCTCGCTCCTCGACGAGGGCACCGCCGCCGCCGAAGCCGTCGGGATGGCCTTTGCCGTGCGCCAGAACAAGGCGGCGCGGGCCGTGTTTGTCTCGCGGGATTGTCATCCGCAAACGATCGACGTGGTCCGCACACGGGCTGTCCCGCTCAACATCGAGCTGATCGTCGGC
>JBGTNO010000222.1:0-2599 GCA_041743065.1 Chthoniobacterales bacterium | reverse complement strand
CTTCCCCCCCTCCCGTCGAACCTGAACCAGCTCCCCCGGAACCCGCTCGAGTGCGCGAGGAACCAGCCCCAGAAAAACCGACTCCCGCTCTCCCGCCCGCCGATCTCCGTGAAACCTGGACCCAATTCCTGCTGGCCATCCGGGACCGGCGTCCGCTCATTCTTTCCTGGGCCGAACACGGCACCCTGCTGGAACTCGCCGAGGGTCGCGCCGTGATCGCTTTTCCACCGGCTCAGAACCTGGCCCGCGAGTCGCTCTCCCGCCCCTCCACCCGCGCTTTTCTCGGCGATATCCTGGCGGAGGTGATCGGCAGCGAGGTCGAGGTGGACTGCGTCACTCGCGAAGGTCTCGTGGTGGAAGCGCCCGCGCTGCCGGAGAAAGAACCGGAGCCCGCGGTTGATCCGATGGCCGATTTTCGGAACGACGATCTGATCAAAGCCGCCCTCGATATTTTCAAAGGCGAGATCACCGCCCCCGACATTTTCTCGACTCAGCCCCCCAAAAATTAGAAAGACCCGTCTATGAACATTCAGAAAATGATGAAGCAGGCCCAGAAGATGCAGGCCGATCTCGCCAAGGCGCAGGAAGAACTGGCCGATAAAACCGTCGAAGTGACGGCGGGCGGCGGCAAGATCACCGTGGTCGCCACCGGCGGCGGCGACGTGCTCTCCATCAAGATCGATCCCTCCGTCGTCGATCCCCAAGACGTGGAAATGCTGGAAGATCTCGTGCTCAGCGGCGTCAAGCAGGCCATCGCGGCGGGCAAGGAACTGGCCAGCGACGAAATGGGCAAACTGACCACTGGCCTGGGTCTCCCGCCCGGCCTGGGCCTATGAAATCCCGGAGGGCGGACGTTCCGTCCGCCAGCTTTCATCTATTTAGAGTGCCGGTGGCGGACAGGATGTCCGCGCTCCGGGCCGGCGGCCTCGCCTTCCTTCTGCCGTTTCTCGCCGCCCAGGCGCAGGAGATCCGGCGCGCCGAACCGGTTGTCCCCGAAGGCAGACCCGCCGTGCCGGTGTCTGGCACCGTCAGCATCGATGACCAGGCGCGCTTTCTCGCCGGCGTGCCCGGCGACGCCTCGTCGCCCCTCAAGCCGCTCGAAACCTCCAACGCCTGGCAGGCGCACGCCCGCGCTTTCGACATTCTCTGGACTCGCGCGCAACGCGGCCGCCATGCGCAGATGCGCCAGTGGAGCATTTCGCGGGTGCTGGCCCGCGTCGGCACGCCCAATACGCTCTACTACATGTTTGGCGGTCCGGACTTCGTCACCGCCCAGGTCTTTTTTCCCGGCACGCCGAACTTCATTCTCGGCGGCCTCGAGCCGATCGGCCAGATTCCGGATCTCCGCTCCCTCACGCCTGATCAGCTTGCCTCCAGCCTGCGCAATCTGCGCGGAGCCATGAACAGCTTGCTCCAGCTCGGCTTTTTCGAAACGAAGGACATGAAGACCGATCTCCGCCGCAGCCCGGTGCAGGGCGTCATGCCTCTCGTCTATGCCATGATGGTCCGCTCCGGCGAAACCCTGCTGGATCAGAGCTACTTTACCCTCTCCAGCGGCGGCGATCCGAATGAAACCGCGACGCCCACCAGCGCCGCCGTCAACGGCCTCAAGATCACCTTTCGCCCCACCTCCGGCGGCGACAAACGGATATTTTACTACCTGGATGGCGACATCTCCAACGGCTCCACCGTCGGGCAGATCACGAAATTTCTGGGCCGTTTCCCGGCGGCGGGCAGCTACCTCAAGGCGGCGTCCTACCTGATGCACGAAAGCAACTTTTCCACCATTCGCGATTTCCTGCTGGCGGAGAGCCGCTTCATTTTGCAGGACGACTCCGGCATCCCGCTGACTCGATTCGACCCGGCGAAGTGGGAAATTCTGCCCTTCGGAAATTACCGCGGCGTCATGCCGGCCTTCAAAAAATACTATCAGCCGGAGCTGCGCCAGCTCTACAGCAATGAGGCGGGCGACATGCCTTTCGGTCTTGGCTACCGCGTCTCGGACGCCGACGCCAGCCAGATCCTCGCCATCCGGCGGTAAACCGAAGGGGCATGGGGAGCACACGCGTCCCGCGGGTCGGGTTTGGCGTCTCGCCAAAGCCATCGGGACGGATACCCTCCGCCCGAGCTGTCCGGCGGGACGCCGGCCAGAACACGCGAGACGCGTGTGCTCCCCATTCCGGCGCCGCGCTTGTTCCGCTTTCAGGGATTCAGTAGCTTTCCAGATGAGAAGGGAATGAATAACATGACGACACCACGCGGTATCTCCCTTCCCACCTGCACCGCGCTGGTCGTGGCCAACGTCATTGGCACTGGCGTGTTCACCAGTCTGGGTTTTCAGCTTTTGGATATTCGGCCTGGATTTCCGATCGGGTTGCTTTGGCTGACCGGCGGAGCGTTCGCGCTCTGTGGAGCCTTCTGCTATGCGGAGCTGGCGGCGGCACTGCCGCGCTCGGGCGGGGAGTATCATTTTCTCTCGGCCATCTTTCATCCCTCGCTCGGGTTCATGGCGGGCGTGATCTCGGCGACGGTTGGATTCGCCGTGCCCATCGGGTTGGCGGCCATGGCGCTGGGCGGCTATGCGGGAAGAATCGTGCCC
>JBGTNO010000221.1:0-1889 GCA_041743065.1 Chthoniobacterales bacterium | reverse complement strand
AACGTCGACGTCTTCAAAGCCCAGTTGCAGTCTCTCAAAGACTGGGGCGGCATCGTTCTGGGATTCTTTTTTGGCGCAGGCTTTAATTTCATCGACATGCGGGTCGCCCTCAAACCAAAAACCGAATCGGAAGCAAAGGCGGAGTCGGGCCAGACCTGATGGGCGTTAAGGACAACCTTAACGGCAACGAAGGTGCCGACCTGGAGGCTCCTCACCCTAAATCCACCCCCCCCATCTCAGGGCTCCGGCGTCCCGCCTCCAACCTTCGTCGGCCCCTCTCCCATCTTCCGTCTGCGCACCTTCGAACGGCGACGGATCAGGGGGTAAGCGGCGGAATTGTTTGATGCCGCCGGAGCCCTGTGGTGGGATGGAATCTTCCGACCGATGTTATGAAAATACTGATGGCTTCCAGCGAAATGGCCTCTCTCGTGCGCACGGGCGGGCTGGGCGATGTGCTCGAGACTTTGCCGGTCGAGCTCCAGAAGTTGGGGCATGAGGTGAGTGTGGTGCTGCCGCTGTATCGCTCGATTCTGGAAAAGCTGGGGGATGCGCTGCAAAAGACCGGCGTGCGCTTCGGCGTCTATGTCGGTCACAAGCGGGTCGATGCCGAGATTCTCGAATTCCGGACCGCGCGCGGCGTGCAGGTGTTTCTGGTCCGCTGCGATGAGTATTTCGATCGCGGCGGTATCTACGGCGCGAGCCAGGGCGGGGCCTACGGGGATAACGCGGAACGATTCATCTTCTTCGACCGCGCGGTGGTGGAGCTGGCCTGCCGCCTCGATCCGGCCCCGGAGGTGATCCACGCGCACGATTGGCAGGGCGGGCTGATCCCCGCCATGGTGCACCAGCGGGAGCTGCCTTTCCGAACCGTTTTCACCATTCACAATGTGGCGTATCAGGGCAGTTTCTGGGGGATGGATTTCGGCCTGACCGGCTTGCCGGGACCTTATTTCAGCCCGGCGGGGGTGGAGTTTTTCGGGGCGCTCAATTTTCTGAAGGCGGGGGTGGTTTTCGCGGATGCCATCACCACGGTCAGCGAGCGCTACGCCCACGATTTGCGGACGGAGGAATCCGGAGCGGGGCTGCACCAAGTGATGCGCGAGCAGTCGGCGCGGCTGGTGGGCATCCTGAATGGAGCGGACTACGAGACCTGGGATCCGGCGATCGATCCGCGTCTGCCCGAGAAATACAGCGCCGATAACCTGGCGGGAAAAGACAAATGCCGGACCGCACTGCTGGAGCGAATGGGGTGGAAGAAAAGTCCGCGGGGACCGGTGTACGCCATGGTCACGCGGCTCGCCGAGCAGAAGGGCTTCGATATTTTGCTGCCGCTCCTCGATCGGCTGCTGAGCGATGACGTGCGCCTGGTGATCCTCGGCGAGGGCGATCCGAAATACGCCCGCGACCTCCTGATCGCGCGGAAGAAACATCGCGAGCGGTTCGCCTTTCAACGTGAATTCGACGACGGGCTGGCCCACCTCATCGAGGCGGGAGCGGATGTCACGCTGATCCCTTCGCACTTCGAGCCGGGCGGATTGTCGGCCATGTATTCGCTGAAATACGGGGCGGTGCCGATCGCCCGCGCCTGCGGCGGTCTGCATCAGATCGTGCGGGATTACGATCCGGCGACCGGCGGAGGCAACGGCCTCACGTTTTACGATTACAGCCAAGAGGCGCTCTGGGATGCGATCCTGCGGGCGCGGCGGCTCTTCACCCAACCGGAGAAGTGGACGGGCCTCATGCGGCGCGGGATGAGCGCGGACTTTTCCTGGGCCAAGGCCGCCGAAGCCTATGCTCACACCTATGCGAGAGTGATGAGCGGCAGCCTGGCGGCGCGTCCCGCGGTGGGATGAACGCGCCAATGGGGAGCACACGCGTCTCGCGGGTCG
>JBGTNO010000220.1:0-9589 GCA_041743065.1 Chthoniobacterales bacterium | reverse complement strand
CGCTGCTCCTGACCGCCGCTGAGCTGGCGCGGTGCGTGGTCGCGGCGGTCGGCGAGACCGACGAGTTCCAGCGCCGTCATCACCTGCTCGTGCCGGCGCGCCTTTGGCAAATCGAGCAGCAGCAGGGGCAGCTCGACGTTTTCGTAGGCCGTGAGCACGGGCACCAGATTGAACGACTGGAAGACGTAGCCGATGTTGCGCGTGCGCCAGCCCGCGAGCCGGTCCTCGTCGAGCGCGGAGATTTCGCGGCCATTGACGACGACCTCGCCCGAGGAGGGAAAGTCGATGCCGGCCATCAAATTGAGCAGCGTCGTCTTGCCGCTGCCGCTCGGCCCCATGAGCGTGAGGAATTCGCCGCGCGGCACGTCGAGGTTCACGCCCTGGAGCACGTCCAGCGTCTCGCTGCCGCGCCGGTAGGTCTTGTGCGCCTCGCGGACGGTGACGACAAAATCGGATGGTGCCTCAGTCATGCCGGACGATACAGCATTACACGAGCTTGTAAAATAGACGGGTGTGCCGTGGGGAGAAAAAAGGCTGCCGAGGTGTTCACACTCGATCCTCCGCGTGGCGGGAGAATCGGCCGAAACGCAACGCGAGCGTCGGCAGGACGAGCAGGTTCAGCGCGGTAGAGGAGAGCAGGCCACCGAGGATGACGGTGGCCATCGGGCCGGAGCCCGAAATTACAGTTTTGCTTATCCCGAGCGGGCGGAAGCGGGCTACAAATCCTTTTTGAAAAACCGTTCGGTCGGGATCGCAGCGTTCAGGGTCATCCGCATCCAATCGCTCCCTTCGCGCATGTCGGAAGGCGGAGGGGTGGTGGTCGTCAGAATGTATTGAAATGGCGGCTCGGCGCCGCCTGCCGATTCTTCCTCCATGCGACGGGCGTAGAGAAAGAATCGCTCGTAAATGATTCGGGAGAGGTCGGCTTCGCGTGGCCCGTCATGGATGAGAAAGCGGGGATGCACGCCTGCGCCTTCGATGCTCTGGACGATGGCGGCGAGGTCGAAGGCGAGCACGCGGATGGTGGCGAGGGCGGAACCCTGGAGTTCGGCGTTTCGCTGGACACGTAGCGTTAAGCCTTTCTCGGTGATCGTAGCCTCGGCCTTCACCTGCGGTCCCATCACGGCCCGCACGATGTCGCCGAACACCTCGGAGAATTTTGGCAACGCACCCTCCCCCATCTTTCGCCGTGAGATAACATCCGCACGCTGTTCCTCCAGATTCGCCTGCTCCGTTGCGAGCTTCTCCTTTGCAGTCTTCACCCCGGCTTGTGAGCGCTGGACGTTCGCAATTCGCTCGACACGCGCAACGCTCTCGGTGTGTTTCGCGCGCAATGGCGCGAGGCGTTTCCTTCGGGAGCTTTCCGCAGACTTCTTCACACCTTCGGCTGTGGCGAGTTCCCCGCTCAGAATGGCCAGCGCACGGCGTTTGGTCTGCATTTCGCGAGTCTGCCGGTCGCGCCGATCTTCGAGACGCTTGAGCTGGACTTGAAACACGCGCTCGGGCGGGTCGCCAGCGGGCAGGAGTTGAGGCTGCTTTTCCACGCATTCACGTCGAATCGCGTCCTCAAGCCTGCGCGGACAGAAGCCGGCGGCCGCCTGGGCTGGGTTCTCCCGCGATTGATCCTTCAGCTTCTGAGTGTCGTCCTTCGTCGTCTCGATGTCCTTCTTCGTATCCTCGAAGGTTTCCGCGAGCGATCTCACTTCGGATTCCAGGGCGCTCTGCTCGCGGGTCAGGCGAAGGACTTCATTCTGGGCGCGAGTCAGTTCCTCATCGTCGCCAAGCTGTTCGATCTGCTCGGCGATGATTTCTCCCGCACCCGCCAGTACCTTGCGCTTCTTCTCGAATTCCTCGGCGTTATCCTTCAATAGCAGCAAGTCCGCATCGAGTCGGTCTTCATCCTCCAAAAGTTTCGCCTCGGCGATGCGCAAGGCGTTGTCCAACTCGACGACCTTCTTCGCCGTCGCTTCCGCCTTTACCCGCGCGTCGTGTTCCTCGGTTTCGAGGAGGCGCAGCACGGCACGCATGAGGAGATGTTGATCCGCGACGTTCGTATCCGGCGCCACCGCTTCACTCAGCGCGCTATTGCGCCAGAGATGAATGGCGGCGAAGCGGCATTCCTGGTCGCGGGCGAGCCACGGCAGCAGTTGCTTCCATGCGTAACGGGGATCGGGAGGAAGGCCCCCGCAGCACGCGGCCTCCAGGGCATCGGTGAACTGCTCGTAGCTGCCCCTCGCTTGTGGCGGGCGTTGCGCGAGAAAGTCATCCATCGTCCATCCTTTAAGCGCGAAGTGGTGCAAGGACGGCACGAGCGAACAGCCAACCAGCCATTGGTCCGGCCCGATGAAAACTTCGGCGAGCGTCCACGCTTCCTGAAAGGTTTCGCGCACGGCTTCGCGGAGCGCGTCGGGGCCAAAGTTTCCTTCTCCGAGCACAAAGCGAAGCACGCGGCAGAAAGTCGTCTTGCCAGACGCATGCCCGGCGATGCCGTCCTCATACATCTGTGCCGGCTCTTCGGCCTCCTCCGGCGGCGCCCAGACGATGTTCAGGCCGCGCTTCAGCCGCACGCGGCGGATTTCGTAGTCTTCGCCTTCGTCGTCCTTTCCCGGCAGCAGCTTTCGCAGAATGCGCAACTCGCGCACCCAGAAGACGGGTGCGACGATGCCCTCGTCGCGTTTGATCGGTCGGCTGAGCCCAAGATGTTTCTGGCGTGTCATGGCAATGCGAGTTCTGCGGCTTCTTCGACGGGAAACCAAAGTTCGTCGTCGCTGGCGGCGATGGCTTCGAGATCGAGGATGAGTTGTGCGAAGCGGGCGTCGGCAAGCACGAACGCGGCGGCTTCCGGTGATCGGGCGGCGCGATGCGCCCACGCCCTTTCATCGAGCAGCCGCACTTCATAGCCGTCGTCCGCGCGAAACATCCCAAGCTGGCCCAGATGGCAAAGTCCAATGACGAGCGGCCGGAACTCGCTGCGACGCACTGGCTGCGGCTTCGACTTCTTCCAAGCGCGATTGAGCGCGGCATCGTGTCGGGCTCCGAGCTTGAGCAAGCGCGGGTGGTCGGAAAGGAGGCGGCAAGCAGCGATGAGACGTTCGAGCGGCAGGCGTCCGCGACCCAGGGCGAGCAGGGCGAATACGAGGTCTTCAAGAAAAACACGAGACTCTCGGCCCAAGCGGTGCCCACGAGGAATTTCGAGAGCGATGTCATCGCTCGGCCACTCGACCGCAACAGGCTCAACGGCTGCACCGGAAGACAGCTCGCCACGGAATGCCGCCGCAAGGAGCGAACGCTCCAGCGCGTCGAGATCGGCGGTGATTTGAGCAGCGTGGCTTTTGATTTCGTTCGTGCGCCTGACTATACCCGAAATCGTAGATTGAACCGATAGCGGAGGCAGCAGCAGACGGTGGGCGAGCAATTGCTCGGGATGCACGCGGATGCGGCGACTTCCAAGGCCCTTGCTGCCTTCGAGCAGGCGCTGCCAGACGAGTGGCGATCGAAAGTATGCGTAAAGAAACTCCTGCGTCACACGGTCTGCATCGAGATCGAAAACCGGAAATTCTCCCGATACGAAAAAGCCATCGAACTTCTCCGGCACGATCGCGTAGGCGCGTTCAAAGGCGAAGAGGCGGCTGTAGATGAATTGGCCCTCCTTCACGCGGAAGAGCGTGGTGGCTGACGTTTCGGCACCGCTGATTGGAGGCTTGTCGAACAAGCCCTTTCCAAAGCAATAAATCCCAAGATTCGGATACTCGCTTTCCACACGGACATTTGCTGGATCGCGCGCAAGCGTGATCACTTCACCGAGTTCGATCTCGCGCCATCCAATTCGGAGCTTCTCCGCAAAAGATAAATCCTGCCGGTGCGCGGCTCGAATGAGTAGCGATTCAATATCTTCTAGCTCGAAGGATCGGTGATTGCGAACCTGCGCCATCCGGTCTGCGGCACCTTGTAGCTTAGACGCTATTTGCTCCTGTTCCTCAACCAGCGGAAGCGAAACCTGAGCAGCAAGAAAACGGCCCATCTTGAGCCGAACCCGATTAGTCGAACCTTCGCTCGCATGGCGGCACGTTGCCGCGAAGGCGTCTGTTTTGGTCAGCCAAGAGAAGTAGCGTAAAGACAGGTTCTTCTCACATATTTCAAAAACCGGGAAATCGCCGGTGACAACAGCGCCGTCGAGCTCATCTGGGACGAAACCGCACGCTCCGTGTCGCGCGTCGATCTTCGATATGATGAATAATCCGCTTCGGACTCGGTTCCGCGTCGAAGAACCGATCTCCGCTCCTGGTAATTCGCCTCGGAGCGCTACGCCACGCCCGCGCATTCGCACGGTTACTTCGCGATACGTTTCGTCTGGATCGATGTCGATCCAGTCGTCGTGCGGTGTAAGCAGGTCGGCGATGCGGAACGATTGCTTGGTTCCTTCGCTCATGCCGCGCCCACAAGCTCCTCGATTTCACCCATCAGCCGCGCGACTTCGCGCTCGCGCTCGACGATGCGGCGGATGAGCGCGGCGGGCGGGAGATGTTCGGCTTCGTCCACGAGCGCGTTCGGATTCTTGAGGTCGAGATTGCAGGCGAGCAGGTTTCCTTCGTCGTCGTATTTCAGCACGTCCGCGGCGGTCACCTTCCATGCGCGCTCGTTCTCTTTCCGCTTCTTCCACCACGCGAGGCAGTCGGCGAAATCCTCGTAGCGGACCGGCATCGTCTTCGTGTAGCCGCGCCGGCCCTCGGGCAGCGGGAGTTCGTAATACCAGATGGCGTTGGTTTTCCGCCCGCGGTCGAAGAAGAGGATGTTCGTCGGGATGTCGGCGTAAGGCGCGAAGACACCCTGCGGCAGGCGGACGATGGTGTGGAGATTGAAGTTTTTGAGCAGGTCTTCCTTGATCCGCGCGCAGAGGCCGTCGCCGAAGAGCACGCCCTGCGGGACGACGACGGCGGCCCGCCCCGGCGGCGGCACTTTCCGCAACCGCCGCATGAGGAGCTGGAGAAAGAGGAGCGCGGTCTCGGCGGTGCGACGGTCGGCGGGGAAGTTTGCGACGATGCCGCGCTCTTCCTCGCCGCCGAAGGGCGGATTGGTGAGGATGACATCGACGCGCTGGCTGTCGGAGATGTCGCCGAGCTTGTGGCGGAGGCTGTTGAGCGGGTCGATGCGCGGCGATTCGAGGCCGTGCAGGAGGAGGTTCATCTGCACGAGCAGATAGGGGAGCGGCTTGGGCTCGCCTCCTTCGATGCTCTCGCGCTGGAGCCGCGCGCGATCCTGCACGGTGCGGCATTGCTTCTTCAAATGGTCGAACGCGGCGGCGAGAAAACCGCCGGTGCCGCAGGCCGGATCGAGCACCGTCTCCCCGAGCCGGGGATTCATCACCTCGACGATGAAACGCACGACGGCGCGCGGGGTGTAGAACTCGCCGGAATCGCCCGCGGCGTCGCGCATCTCGCGCAGCATCGACTCGTAGAGATGGCCCAGCGTGCTGATCTCTTCGGAGGACTGGAAATGGATCTCGTGGATCTTGTTGATGACTTCGCGGAGCAGGTAGCCGCTCTCCATCCGGTTCTGGATGCGGGAGAAGATGTTGCTGATGACTTCGCGCCGCTCGGCGCCTTTCACGGGCTCGAGCGAACGCAGGTAGGCGAAGAGGCCGGGGCCGCGCTTCTTTCCGCCGGAGCCGGGGAGCGCGACCTGGTCGTTCGTGATGAAGGCGAGGAGATCGGGGCCGGTAAGGCCGGTCGGCTCGGCGGCCCAATCCCGCCAGCGATAGGGCGCTTCGATGGCGGGGACGTATTTCTCGCGAGGAGTCAGCTTCGCCGCCTGTTCGCGAGCCAGCTCCATGTCGTCGAGAAACTTCAGGAACATGATCCAGGTGAGCATCGGCAGCCGGTCGAGATCACCGGAGAGGCCCTTGTCTTTGCGCATGATCTTGCGCGCGGACTTGATGATCGCGCCGAGCCGCTGCGCGGTGGTGAGCGGCGTGGCGTCGGCTTTGGACTTGCGTGCCATGGTTTTGGACAGGATGAACAGGATTTACAGGATGGGGGAGAAAAACTGATTCACGGTAGCTTCGGCTCCATCGCGGATTGAACCTGCATCTCGCACTTGATGGTCATTTCGATCCGTTCAGTCCCATATCCTGCAAACCCTGTTCATCCTGTCAAAATCCCGGGGGTGGTGGCGGACGTCTCGGGCGGAAGGTTCGGTGCTTGCGTTTGAACTGGAGACGGTCGGCTCCGAAGTTGAGAAGGAGGCCGATCTCGATTCCGGTGGCGGTGAGATAGTTCACCAGTTGAGCCTCATGCACGGGCGCTAGATTCTGGACGGCTTTGTTCTCGATCAGCACCGAACCCTCCACGAGCACATCGGCGATGAAGTCACCGACGCACACCCCATCGTAGTTCACCTTGATCATCCTGCCGGTCTCGAAAGCAACGCCGGCTTTCGCGAGTTCGTGTGCCAAAGCATGTTGATACACCGACTCGAGAAACCCCGGTCCCAACGCCGAGTGAACCTTCATCGCGCATCCGATGATCATTTCGGTCAGGTCTTGCTGTTCCATAATTTGGACAGGATGAACAGGATTTACAGGATGGGTGGAGGAACACTGAACTGAGAGATCTCTGGCTCTTTCGCGGAGTGAACCGTCTTCGGGCACCAATCACAGGCAATGCTCATTTCACTGACTTCTGCCAGTTCCATATCCTGTAAATCCTGTAAATCCTGTTCATCCTGTCAAAATCCCCAGGTCAGGCGGCGTAGAGTTTCGATTGCAGTTCCTCGACTGCCTCTCGCAATTCATCGGCGCCGCCGAATGCGCCGATGATGGCGGGCAGCGTGCCGTGCCCGGAGATCGGCGGGAGGGTGAGCACGTCCGGCAGCTTGAACTGCTCGGGGCCGTGCTCGGCGTATTTGTCGAGAATCTCGGAAAGGATGGCGCGCGCCTCTGGGGTGAACTTTTCGAGGAAGGCAAACTCAGCTTTCCTCAAGCGCTCCGCGCGCTGCCGGCGGGAAATCGGCACGGCCTTGAAAGCAAGATGGGCGAGGATGTCGAGCGGATCGGCTTCGGGCATTTTGGTGATGTCCCGGAGCTGGTCGAAGTCGATGCCGCGGCCCGCAAGGTCATTGATGACTTGCTCGCGGGTGCCGGACTGCGCCCAGAGGGCGGCGAGGTTCTTGTCGGTGAGATAGAGCGTGCGGACTTTTTCGGCGGTGTAGTCGGTGATGGATACGGGGGCGAGGCGGGTGCCGTCGGAGTCGATCTGGTGGACGACGTGCGCGACGATTTCGACTTCGCCATCATCGACATAGAACTTCGGAGGCTCGGCATCCGGCGGCTCGATGATCGTTGCCGGAGGTTCGCCCGGCAGTGGTGCTGGCGGCTCTTCCTGAACGCGGGCGGTTTCCTCCGCCGGGGCCGGTGGCTCAACGACGTTTCCCGCGTCGTCCATTTGCTCCTGGGTGAGCAATTCCGGTTCGCCGTCGAAATCGGGGTCGGCAAACTTGCGGTTCGCCGAACCGGCGTAGTCGATGATGTTGAACCACGTCTTGCCGCGATCTTCCCGCACGCGCGTGCCGCGCCCGATGATCTGCTTGAACTCGCTCATGGAGTTCACGACGCGGACGAGAACGACGTTTTTGCATGTCTGAATGTCGATGCCGGTGCTGAGCATCTGGGAAGTCGTGGCGATGATCGGCGACGTGCTTTCCACATCCGACAGGCGGTCGAGGTGGCCTTTGCCGATCTGATCTTCCTCGGACGTGATGCGGACAACGTAGTTGCGGTCGAGCTTTACGAGGTCGCTGTTGAAATTTCCCAGCGCACGCCGCATCTCGGATGCGTGCTCTTGATCCACGCAGAAGACGATGGTCTTGCCGAACCGATCGGTTGATTTCAGAAATCCGGTGAGATGCTTCGCGATGGCCTCCGTCCGCGCACGCAAGGCCACGGTGCGCTCGAAGTCCGGCGTCTGATATTCGTCGTCGGGAATTGGGCGGCCATAACGATCGTGCTCGTCCTTCGATGGGCGCCAGCCCGCCGCATCGTAACTGGTGACGACGCGATGCAGGCAGTAGGGCGCAAGGAAGCCGTCGTCGATGCCTTGCTTGAGCGGGTAGGTGTAGATCGGATTTCCGAAGTAAGCGTAGGTGTCGATGTTGTCTTCGCGCTTTGGCGTCGCAGTCATGCCGAGTTTCACCGCAGGCTGAAAGTAATCGAGGATTGCCCGCCAGTGCCCGCGCGCTCGGGCGCTCCCGCGATGGCACTCATCGACGACGATGAGGTCGAAGAAATCGCGCGGATACTTCTCGTAAAGTGCAGGGCGCGTGGCATCGCCGCAGAGCGCCTGGTAGATCGCGAAATACATCTCGCGAGCGAGGTTCGCCTTGCCGCCCTCGATCTTCCATCGAGCGTCGCCAAACGGCAGGAACTCGTCGTCCTTTGGCTTGTCCACGAGGATGTTGCGGTCGGCGAGATACAGGATGCGCGGGCGCTTGCCGTCACCCCGTCGGTTCCAGCCGGCAGCGGTCAATTTCCAGCAAATTTGGAAAGCGATGTAGCTCTTGCCCGCACCGGTCGCGAGCGTCAGCAGGGCACGGGGATTTCCAGCGAGGACGGACTGCACCGCGAGATTGACTGCAATTTCCTGATAGTATCGTGGCTCGCGAGCCGTGAGGAAATGAAACGGCGTAAGGATTTGGTCTGCGACGGCGCTGTCGGCGATGCCGTGGAACTTTCGATAGCGTTCCCACAACTCGTCGGGCGCCGGGAAGTTTGAGACGAGTCGCTCCTCACCGGTCGTGCCGTCGATCTCGATGATTTCCCGGCCATTCGAGGCGTAGGCAAAGCTCACCTTGAGCCAATCCGCGTATTCCTTCGCCTGCTGCACGCCCGCCTCGGCGGTCTTGTAGCGCGCCTTCGCCTCGACGACCGCAATCGGGAAATCCCGTCGATGCCGGAGGATGTAGTCGATTCGTTTGCCCGGTTTTCGCAGGTGTTTCCGCCCCACCGGAACGATCCGCCCCGGCGTGATGTATCGCTGCTCGGAAATCTCATGAGGCGGATCCTCCCACCCCGCCGCCTGGAGCTTCGGCACGATGTATTTTCGACAGGTGTCGGCTTCATTGTCGGGCATCGTCCTTTCCTGTAGCGAATCCCGCCCGCTCAAGCGAGGCGAAAGACGGACAGGATCACGGTCGAAGTGAGCGTTGAGAGTGGAAGCTCGCGCCGCTTCGATTTCCTCCGGCGTCAGCAAATCGTCGAGCCGCCGCCGTTCCGCCTCCCAGCTTTTATCTTCATGTCAGGCGAAGACCTGCGGCAGCCCGCCCCAGCCATGTATCGGGCCAGCGTGCGCTACAACCGGCAGAAACGCCGCCACCAGGCTTGGTGACTCATGGCGTGCGGGGTTTTGCGGGCTGATCCGCGGGCGGGAAAAAGCTGACCTTGGCGCTCATGTCCGGGCGCAGCATGGGCGACGGACTTTCGATCGCGACCTTCACCTGCACGGTGTTCTTTTGCAGGCTGGCCTGCGGCTGAATGCGGATGACGCGGCCGGCGTAGGTTTTTCCTGGCTCGGCATCGAGGGAGATTTCGGCGCGCTGG
>JBGTNO010000219.1:0-9856 GCA_041743065.1 Chthoniobacterales bacterium | reverse complement strand
CCGCGCGTTTGAAGGAATCGCTCCGCGACGGCAAGCTCACGCTCAATGGCGCGGAGGAGGCGCGCGAGGCCATTCCGGACGATGTGGTCACGCTCCATCGCCTGCTCGGCGCGCGGCCCGGCACGACCGAGATGCGATATCACGCCGAGAATCCGCTGGCGGTCGAGGCGGTCGTGATCGATGAAGCGTCCATGGTCGATGTGCCACTGATGGCCCGACTGACGGCGGCGCTGCCCCGGGACGCGCGGTTGATTCTGCTCGGCGATCGGCATCAGCTCGCGTCCGTCGAGGCCGGGCAGGCGCTGAGCGACATCTGCGGGCCGGGGGGAGATGCGACGGTGGAGCTGCGGCGCAATTTTCGCTTCGGCGACGACAGTGGCATCGCGCGGCTGGGCGCGGCGGTGAACGCGGGTGACGCGGACGAAGCCCTCCGCCTTCTCGCCGATGACGCTTGCCGGGAGGTGCGCTGGCGTCCGCTGCCGACTCCGGCAAATCTGGCCGAGCGGCTGGAGCAAACCTTATTGCCGCTCTGGTCCACCCGTTTTTCCGAAGTCGATCCCACGGCGGCGCTGGCGCAGTTTGCGCGGCATCAGATCCTCTGCGCCGTGCACGCGGGGGCTTTCGGGCGCGCCACCCTGAATGAAACCGTCGAGCGCATCCTGGCGCAGCGTGGCCTGATCAAGCCGACGGAACGTTGGTATGCGGGCCGGCCGATCATGATCCGGCGCAACGATCCGTCGCTCCATCTTTTCAACGGCGACACTGGCATTCTCCTGCCCGATCCCACCGCCGAGGGGAAACTGCGGGCCTGGTTTTCCGCGGAGGACGAACTGCTCCGCCATCTCCCCTCGCGTCTGCCACCGCACGAGACGGCTTTCGCCATGACGGTTCATAAAAGTCAGGGCTCGGAGTTCGACGAAGTGCTGATCGTGCTGCCGGGCCGCGACGTGCCGGTGCTGACGCGCGAGCTGATCTACACCGCGATCACGCGAGCGCGCCGGGGCGTCGAAATCTGGGCGAACGAAGCGATTTTGCGCGCCGCCATCGCGCGGCAGGTGCGGCGCAGTTCGGGTCTGCGGGACGCGCTGCAAGCGGATTCAACGAAGTGGTGAAGCTGCCGCCTGGTAACATGTGAGATGCCGATCCTATTTGCCGCCCCGTAGCGCAAGCTTCCAGCTTGCCGTCGTTCCTCAAGATTCAGAGCCGGAGGCTCCGGGGTTTGGACGGCAAGCTGGAAGCTCGCGCTACGGGCGGAATCAGTCTATCCGCCAGCTCTGGGAAGGACGATTATGGGCGGCTAGGGTTCCTCGCGGAGACCGAGCGCCCGGCGGCGGGGTCGATCGCCGGGCTGGTTTTCCTGCCAGTAGAGTTCGTGCTCGAGACGGTGAGTTAATTTGGCGGTGGTGACGGCTTCCTCGCCCGCTAGCTTCTCCGTCCATCCGCGAATGACATGCGGAAAAGCAGAGTCGAAAGTGATCTCGATCCGCCGCCTCACCTCGGGATAATCGACGGTGTAAACGGACTGCTCACCATTCTCACTGAGTGTTGCCGTGGCCTTCTCCAAGGCGGGATGGCGGTGTTTAAAGCGGAGAAAGAGCGTGCCGGGCACGAGCTCGATCGCACCCCGCGGCAACGCCTCCGGTGCCAGCCGGATCTGCGTCCAGATTTCATCCTCCAGCAGAGCATCGGCGGGCAGATCGAAGGCCCCGCCCTCCTCTTTCTCGAAATAGGACCACACTTGCGCGACGACGGCCTCCGGCCGGCGGTTGATCTGCATGAACGCCTGCCCGCACCATTCCTGCACTGAGGTCGTCACCTTCAACGCCGCGCTCGCTTTGATCGGCTGAAAGACCGAAGTCATCGTGCGGTACGGGTAGATGCCGGTGTAAAACTCCCGCTGCTCATTCATCTTGAGCACCGCCACCGACTTGCCGCTGCCGCTCTCGTCCTTGACCTGTTGGGCGGACAGGAACGGCTCGGTCACGAAGATCAGCACCGCGTTCCCCGGTTGCTCCGCGCCGTAGCGGGCCTGGGTCAGTTCATAGCGGTTGATCTCGGCGCCGTTGAACCAGTAGTCCTGGATGGCCTTGGGCATCTCGGCGCCTTGGAGGGAAGCGGCGGCCCAGCAAAGACAGCCGCGGAAAAGAAGTCGGAATCGCATCGGGTAAGTAAACCCGCCCCACGCCCGATGGCAACACGGTGGGGTCGGTCCCACAGGGGACACGCCGAGGCTGCGGCCTGAGCCGATGCGGCCCAACGTGCCCATAGCTTCGCTTCATCACAGCTTCTTTTCCGCACGCCGGACCAAAAGCGAGAGGTGGATATCGAGGGCTCGCGCCATCCGGCTGACGTTCGCAAAGTTTTCCAAGACTTCCAAATCTCTTGGCCCTGGAGAAACCTGCGGGCATAATTCCTGCCAGACTTGTGCGGCACGCAATTTTGAAGCTCCGTTTTTTCCCACGTTTTCCCGTCAGATCGAGCTTTCATTCCTCAACCGTATAACTTGATCGTGAAAAGCAAGCTATAACGAAGCCAAGATTACCCTATTTTATCTGTAAAAGCGCCCATAGCTCAGCCGGATAGAGCAACGGATTTCTAATCCGTCGGTCGCAGGTTCAAGTCCTGCTGGGCGCGCCCTTTTTGGCTCTACAGCCCGGAGGAATAGAGGGAGGCGGAACTGCGGACGCCGCTGAGCACGGTGGAGATGGCCTTGCGCAGATCGGCATGGGAGACGGGCTTGCCGACGACGAGGTCAACGTGGGGGATGCTCCCTTCGTCGCCTTCCCGGCCAAATCCTGTGAGGACGATGATCCGGGTGTCGGGCGAAATCTCGCGCACGGCGGCGGCGAGGAGATCGCCGCTCATGCCGGTGAGGGCGCGGTCGGTGATGATGAGATCGAAGGGGGCGGCGGTGGCGGCGGCGAGGCCTGCTTCGGCGGAGCCGACGGCGACGACGGTGTGCAGATCCTGCTCGAGGCGGGCGACGAGCATATCGCGGATCACCTCCTGATCTTCGACGACGAGGATGCGAAGGGAATCGTCGGCCTCGGCGATGGGCTCTTCGGCGGAATCGAGGGAGGCGCCGGCGGCGATGGGGAAGGCCAGGCGGAAGGTGGTGCCGACGCCGTCCTGGCTATCGATCTCCATGATGCCGCCATGCCGCTGGATGATGCCGTACACCATGGCGAGGCCGAGGCCGCTGCCGCCTTCGCCTTTGGTGGTGAAGAAGGGCTCGAGGCAGCGTTGGCGCACTTCTTCGGGCATGCCGGTGCCGGTGTCGGAGAGGGCGAGGTGGACCTGGCCATCCTGAGCGTGGGTGCGGAAGGTGAGGGTGCCGCCGGTGGGCATGGCGTCCACGGCGTTAAAGATGAGGTTGGTGAGGACTTCGCGCAGCTCGTGGGGATGCCCGATGATCTGGGGGATGCGGTCGAGCTCGAGGCTGGTGTCGATCTCGACGCCGCGGGCGCTGGCCTGGGTCTTCCAGCGGGGCTGGGTGAGGGTGATGGATTGCTCGATGAGGCTGTTGAGATCGACGGATTTCTCGCTCTGGTCGGAATCGGTGCGGTGGAATTCTTTGAGCCGGTTGACGGTTTTGGCGGCGTCTTCGGCGGCGGTGACGATGATGCGCATCTGGTCGGCGGCTTCGCGCATGGCGGGATGGTTCTGGCAATCGCGCAGGACGAATTCTCCGAAGCCGAGGATGATGGAGAGGGAATTATTAAAATCGTGGGCGACGCCGCTGGCCATGGTGCCGAGGGCGCGCAGCCGTTCCTGCTGGATGACTTGCTGCTGGGTGTTTTTCAGCTCGCTGAGGGCTTGCTGGAGCTCGGCGGTGCGCTGGGTGACGGCGGCTTCGAGGTTGGCGTTGGACTGCTGGAGCTGGAGATGGAGGAGGCGGGTCTGCACGAGAGTGCGGACGCGGAGGACGACTTCCCAGTTGCTGAAGGGCTTGGTCAAAAAATCGCTGGCTCCTTCGGAGAGGGCGCGCTTTTTGGCCCGGTCGGTGGCATCGGCGGTGAGGATGAGGACGGGGAGGTATTCTTCGCCGGGGATGACTTCGCGCAACTGCTCGAGCACTTCGTAGCCATCGAGATGGGGCATGGAAAGATCGAGCAGCACGACGTCGGGCTGGAACTCGAGGAAGAGGGCGAGGGCTTCGCGGGAATCGTTGGTGCAGCGGGTGTGGGGCAGATCGGTCGTTTCGAAAAGCCGTTGCAGCAGCATGGTGTTGGCCGGTTCGTCGTCCACGATGAGAACCTTCGCGTCGGCCCAGGTCTTGAATTCGCCAGCGCCTGCGATTGGCTGTGCGGGGGAGGCCGGGGCGGTTTCGGGGTTCGTCGTCATAAGGTCGTCCCTTTCAGGTTCAGCTGATCTTCCACGGCCTGGAGAAGCTTGCGGACATCGATCGGCTTAGTCAGATAGGCACTGGCCCCGGCCCCCATGAAGCGCTCGACTTGGCGAGGGGTGGCGTCGGCGCTGAGCATGACGACGGGGATGGCCTTGGTGAGGGGGGTTTGCCTCAGCTGGCGCAGGACTTCCTCGCCGGAAAGATCGGGCAGATGCACATCGAGCAGGATAAGATCGGGTTGATGGCGGAGGGCGAGTTCGAGCCCCATGCGGCCCTGCATGCTGGAGAGCAGCTCGATCCGCGGATACTCGGAAAAGATCTTCTCGATGAGGCGCAAGTTCGAGAGGTTATCCTCTATATAGAGGATCCGGAGGCGGCTCTCGCGGGACGCGAAGAAATCGTGGGGCGAAGAATCGAGGGAGTGAAGCAGCGCTTTCTCCGGGGCTTCGCCGCCGGGGAGGGTGAACCAGAAGCGGCTGCCTCGGCCCTCCTCGCTCTCCACGCCGACCGTGCCATCCATGTGCTCGACGAGCTTTTTCGACAGGGCGAGGCCGAGGCCCGTCCCTTCGATGCCGCTGGTGCGGTGGGCCGCCAAGCGCTCGAAGGGGGTGAAAAGTTTATCCTGCTCCTCGATCGCGATGCCGGGGCCAGTATCCGCCACGGAAATGCGGCGGACGTCATCCGCCAGGACCTCGCCCGAGAGGACCACGCGCCCGCCGACGCGGTTATATTTCACGGCATTGGCGATAAAATTTAGCAGCACCTGCATCAGCCGCTGCCGGTCGGCCTGAACGTACCAGTCAAACTCGCTCTCGGCCACGACCAGTTGTATCTCCCGGGCCTGGGCGGTGGGGTGGATGATGGCGCATACTTCGCGAAGAACCGCGCCGACGTGGACGGGCTCGAGGGAGATCTCCATCCGCCCGGCCTCGATGCCGGAGATCTGGAGGACTTCGTTGATTAACTCAAGAAGATGGCGGCCGGCCTTCATGATTTGGTCGAGATTGCTCCCGGCCGCTTCGTGGAGCTGCTGCATCTCGAGCAGCTGGCCGAAGCCGAGAATGGCGTTCAGCGGCGTCCGCAGTTCATGGCTCATCCGCGAGAGAAAGTCGCTTTTCGCCTCGTTGGCGCGCTCCGCCTCGTCGCGGGCCTGCCGCAAATCAACCTCGATCTGGTGGCGATCGGTGATGTCGCGGGAGAGCAGACAGATTCCACGGCAGCGGCCATCTTCGGCCAAGATCGGATTCAGCCGCGCCAGAAACCAGCGTTTCCCGGCCCGCACCTCCATCGCGTAGGTGAGGGATTCCGCCACCCCTCGCTCGATGACCCGATGGAGCGATTCGAGGAAGGGTGCCGCCACCTTCTCGCCCAGAACTTCTGCCATGGTCCGCCCGATCAGTTCCTCGCGAGGAGCGGAGAGCAGGCTTTCATCGCGCGTCCAGACGTTGGCGTATCTCCCCTCCGGATCGATCTCGAAGACAATCTCGTCGATCGAACCGACCAGGGCCTGGAGCTGTTGCTGGGTCTGCCTCTCCGCTTCGAGAGCGCGCTGGCGGTCCGTCACGTCCAGCTGCATGCCGACGAAGTTGATCAGCTTTCCTTCTCCATCGAGCACGGGGCTGACCGTCAGCTCGTTCCAGAAAGGGGTGCCGTCCTTGCGATAGTTGAGGATGATTTCCTGAAATGTTTCCCGGTTCGCGATGGCGGCGCGCAGCTTCGCCACCAGGGCCCTGTCGGTATCCTTCCCCCGCAGAAAGCGGCAGTTGAGGCCGATCACCTCATCCGCCCGGTAGCCGGTGATGCGAGTGAAGGCGGGGTTGACGAAGATGAGCGGGTTTTCGGGCAGATTCGGATCGCTGATCACCACGGCCATGGGCGAATTATGGATCGCCTCCGCCAAGCGATGGGAGTGCCGCATGGCATCGCTCAGGCTGCGATTCGCCTCCGCCAGCGCCCCCGAGCGCGCTTTGACTCGCCCCTTCAGTTTCTCCCGAGAGGAGCGAAGGTCTTCCTCGGTCTCGCGCTGGCGCGTGACATCCTCCGTGGTGCCCTCGAAACGCCGGACCGAGCCGTCCTCGTGCCGGATCACCCGCGCGTTTTCGCGAATCCAGATGAGGCTGCCGTCCCGCCGGCGGACCTGAGACTCGAATCCTTCGACCAAGCCGTGCTCCATCATCCGATGGATGAACTCATCGCGGCGGTGCGGATCGACGTAGAGATCTCCCAGCTTCCCGTCGAGGCGCTCCATGAGTGACTCGGGAGACGCGTCGCCCAGGATACGCGAGAGCGCCGCATTGGCGGTCACAAACCGGCCTTGCGGCGTGGTCTGGCAGACGCCGACCGGCATATTTTCGAAGATGGACCGGTAGTCCGCTTCGGCCTCGGCCAGGGCCGCCGTCTCCTGCTCCAGTCGCGAGCGCAGCTGGCGGTGGAGAAACAAGGTCTTGAGCAGATTCTCGGCGCGCAAGGTGATCTCCATGGCGTCAAACGGCTTGGCCAAAAAGTCCGTCGCCCCGTATTCCAGCGCCTGGCGCCGCGCTTCCAGGGTGGGATCCGCGGTCACGATCAGGATCGGCACCGGCGAATGCTCGCTGGTCGATTCGCGGAGTTCGCGCATGATTTCGAACCCGCTCTTCTCCGGCATGATCAGATCGAGTATCACCAGATCGGGCAGGAACCGGCGAAACTCCTCCACCGCCTGAGCGGCCTTGGAAAGCCCGACCACCTCCCGGCAGCCGGCCACCATCAGAATCTGGCGGATGACGTCCACGGCATCGGGATGGTCATCGACCACCAGGACACGGGCTTTGCGAAGCGATTCGGCCGGCATGACGCTAAGGGTCGGATGGATCTTGGGCGGACGCCGCAAACACGGCATCGACCTCGGCGAGAAACTGGGGGATCTCAATAGGTTTCGTGAGATAGCTCGCCGCTCCGGCCGCGAGAGACCGTCTGCGCTCGTCGGGGCTGGCGTCCGCCGTCAGGACCATCACGGGAATGTGAGTGGTGCGGGTATCCGCTTTTAATTGCCGCAGGATTTCGTGGCCGTGGAGATCGGGAAGGTGGAGGTCGAGCAAAATAAGGTCTGGCACCACCCTTTTAGCAAGCGCCACGCCACTGGTGCCCTCCGTTGCCGAAATTAACTTCAATCCCGGCCGGAGCTCGAAAATATGCTCGGTGAGTTTCAGGTTGGAGAGGTTATCCTCGATGTAGAGAACGGTAAACCGGGTGTCGGCGGAAACGGGCGCGATATCCTCGGCGGCGTCTTCCGGTGGTGGCGGTGGCGGCGCCACGCTGGAGCGCGCCACGGGCAGGTCCACCCAAAAGCGAGCCCCCTCCCCTACAGAACTTTCCATATCGAGACGCCCCCCCATCAGCTCGACGAGGCACCGCGAAAGCGACAGTCCGAGACCCGCGCCCTCCACTTCCGATTGCGCGGCCAGCCTCTCGAAGGGAACGAAAAGACGTTCCTGATCCGCCTCCGAGATGCCGCGTCCGGTGTCCTTGAAATAAAGGCGCACGCGACCCGGCTCGGGGGTTTCAGCCGTGAGATCGACCGAGCCGCGCTCGTGATTATATTTGATCGCGTTGGAGAGGAGATTGAGCGCGACCTGCTTGAGCCGCTGCCGGTCAGCCTGGACCAGCAGCGCGCTCTTCAGACCGCGGCCAAGGTGGATCTCGATTCCGCGGTTGCCCGCCAGAGGCTTCATGAGATGGACGCATTCCCTGAGCAGAGCGGCCGCGTCCACCGTTTCCGAGTTGACTTCCATCCGGCCCGCCTCGATGCGCGAGATATCCAGCACCTCATTGATGAGCTCGAGTAAATGCCGCCCGCCGGAGAGAATCTGCTTCACCGACGCTTGCTGCGAGGAGCCCAGGGTTCGGTCCATCTCGAGCACCTGGCCGAAACCGAGGATGGCGTTCATCGGCGTCCGCAGCTCATGGCTCATGCGCGAGAGGAATTCGCTCTTGGCGCGGCTCGCCTTTTCCGCCTCCTCCTTGGCCGCGAGAATTTTCTCGGCCGAGGCCTTCTCCTCGGTGATATCGCGCGCGATACCGCAGAGAGCGTAGATGCGTCCATCCGGCCCCGGCAGAGGGAATTTAACGGAAGCGTAGGTGCGCAGGCCATCCACCCCTCGTATCCGCTCCTCCACTTCGATGACCTCACCGGTGGCGAAGACTTGGGCCTCGTGCTTCGACCGCTCCTCCGCGAGGTCTTGCGGCATAAAATCCGCCGCCGTGCGCCCGCGCGCCTCCCCACCGGTGATGCCGAAAAGCCTCTGAAAACTTCGATTGACCAGCAGATAACGCCCCTCCGAATCCTGGATGAAGATGACCGCCGGAGAATGATCCATCATCCCCTCCAACTGCTGCTGCGTCTCGCGAAGGTTGCGCTCTGTCCCCTGGCGTTTCTCGATGTCCCCCAGCAGGCTGGCGCGAGAACGCTCCAGCTCCTCCGTCCGTTCCCTCACCCGCGCTTCCAGCACTTCGTTGGCATGCTGAAGCGCCTCTTCCGCCCGCAAACGCTGCCCGTTCTCCCGCAGGAGCGAATCGTTTGCCAGCCGAAGCTCCGCCGGACTCGGCAGAGCCAGCGCGGCGGGCATCAGCTTCCAGAGAGCCGCCGCCGTGGTCAGCGAGACCAGGCCGGTGAAGGCTTTCATAACGCCCCCGAGGCGGTAAATGGGATCCCAGACCGTCCAGATCTCCAGCAGGTGGGTCAGCCCGCACGCACAGATAAAGGTCGCAAACATGATCAGGATCCAGCTGAAAACCAGGCCCTCCTTTCGGCGAACGAAGTAAGCCAGCGCCACCGGAATCGAGAAGTAGGACAGCGCGATCACCCCATCCGACACGACGTGCAGCCAGAGAATCTCCGGCAGCCAGAAATAGCAATGCCCGTGAGGCATGAAGTCGGACGAACAGAGATGGCGAACAAAGTCCCACATCTCAAGCTCCCCGACCGCACCGGCAATGGGCTATGAACATGGCCGACGAGAGAAGCATTCCGAGTGCCAGGCGCGCCGGAAGTTCCCGCCGGGCTCGGCCTTTCGCCTCACCTCTCCCGCCGCACCTGCCCGCCGGCCACCCGGTGGACCGCCAGATCGTCCCGCCGCATCCAGTCCAGATGCGTGGTCGTAAAAAATTGCTGACAATCCGCGGGAAGCGCCTGGAGCAGGGCATTTCGGCGCGCGTGATCGAGCTCGCCGAAAATGTCGTCCACCAACAGCACCGGCGGCGCGCCGCTGGCCTCGCGCAACAGACGCTCCTGGGCCAGGCGCAGCGCGAGCACGATGGAGCGCTGCTGCCCTTCCGAGGCGTAGAGCGAATCGGTCCCGTTCAACGTGATCGCCAGGTCGTCGCGATGCGGGCCCACGGTGGTCATTCCGCGCCGCGCATCCTCTTCGCCCGCCGCCGCCAGGGCCGCGACGAAATCCCCCGTCCATCCGGGCGCGTAGCTCACCACACATTCCTCCGCCCGCGCGCTGATCCCATGATGAGCCTCCCCCG
>JBGTNO010000218.1:0-4633 GCA_041743065.1 Chthoniobacterales bacterium | reverse complement strand
GGCGGCCTGGAGCGCGGCGGAGCCGTAGCCTTCTCCGCAGGCGATATCGAGCACCCGCTGACCCGCGGCATAGTCAACGGCAAAGCGGTAACGGTAAACGTGCTCCCAGAAAGTAATGGCATTAGCGCCCTCCGGCACCATGCGCTCACCCGTATAATCAAGGGGTGGGGGATTCATCGGGCTGACACCTCGGCGGGCTCGGCTGGGACCGCCGGGGCGGTCGGGTGGAAACTCCATTCGTGAGGCAGAAGCACGGACGGGGCATGGAGCATGACGCGTTCGGCGGGCTCGGCATCGAACCCGAGATCCCCGGTGTCGCCCGTGACCTGGAAGCGGGCGACCTCCGTTTTCGGAAACAAGGGCGTGTGCCCGTCGCGCTTCAGCCCGCCCAGGCTCAGCACGTAGCTCTGCCGCGGCATGAGCGCCACGGCGGGGAAGCGGCAGGTGATCACTCCCCGTCCTTCCAAGACCTCGGGACGCTGGTCGCGCAGGGCCATATTCGCGGTGAAGATAGCCCCGTGCTGACTGGAGACGATCAGGTATAGGTAAGGCTGCCGAATGGGCTGAAGGGCTTGGTAATGAAGATCGATGACTAGTTCGCCGCCCGTGGGGATCGAAAGCGTGGGATTGCCTTCCGCTCCCCTGATCTGGATTTTCTCGATCGAGACCGGCTCGGTCGGGCTGCGGACCAGCGTCGCGCCCTCGCCGCTGCCCTGGAGCGCCGTCAGATACTCATCCAGCACGGGCCCGCAGTCGCCGTCCATCCGCACCTTGCCCCCGTCGAGCCAGACAACCCGGGAGCAGAGATTCTGCACCGAAGTCGTCCGGTGACTCACGAAAATGACCGTGCGGCCTTCGCTGGCCACGTCCGACATTTTATTGACGCACTTCTGCTGGAAGCTGGCGTCGCCCACCGCCAGCACCTCATCCACAATTAGAATCTCCGGCTCCAGATGCGCCGCCACCGCGAAGGCCAGCCGCACATACATGCCGCTCGAGTAGCGTTTCACCGGCGTATCGAGAAATTTAGCCACTTCCGAAAAAGCGACGATTTCATCGAACTTCCGCTGGATCTCTTTGCGCTGCATCCCGAGGATCGCGCCATTCAGGTAAATGTTTTCCCGGCCGCTCAGCTCCGGATGGAAACCTGAGCCCACTTCCAGCAGGGAGGAGACGCGGCCGCGGAGTTCCGCTTCGCCCGACGTGGGTTCGGTGATGCGGGAGAGCACCTTCAAGAGCGTCGATTTGCCCGCGCCGTTGCGCCCGACCAGCCCCACCGTCTCGCCCGCCCGCACATTGAAGGAGACATCGTCGAGCGCCCAGAATTCCTTGGCGTCCCGCTCATTCTTTTCATATCCGGCGCGCGCCTTCCCGCTCGCGCGCTGCCACAGCACCTGCAGCTCGTCCCGCAGCGTTTTCACGCCGATCGACCCGAGCTTGTAGCGCTTCGAGATATGGCGGATTTCGATGATCGGTTCCATAGCCGTGACTAGACAGTGTCCACAAACGACCGCTCCGTCCGCTGGAATATCATCAGACCGGTCAGCAGGATGACGAGGGTGGTCGCGGCGGAGATGGCCCATTGCGCGACATCGAACGACCCCGCCCCGAGCAGCATGTGTTTCGTAATTTCCACCGGGGTGGTCATGGGATTGATCTGCGAGTAGATACGGTATTTGTCGGGAAGCAGGGAAAGAGGATAGATGACCGGGCTCGCATACATCCAGATCTGGAGGAGGAAGGTCGTCATCTGCGTGAGATCGCGGTATTTCGCCGTGAGCGCCGACATCCAGAGACCAACCCCCAGGCTGAGCGCCAGCACTTGCAGCAGCACCAGCGGGAAGAGCGCGATATCCGCGTTCACCCCAAATCCGGGAGCGCCCTTCGCGCGGAAGTAGATAAAAAAACCCAGGAAGAGCAGGGCCTGAATGAGAAAGGAAAAGATATTAGACACCACCAGCGCCACCGGCACGATCAGCCGGGGAAAATAGACTTTTCCGTAAAGATTGGCGTTCCGGACGAGAGTCGCGGAGGACGCGTTGACCGCCTGGGAAAAGAAATTCCAGACGAGCAGACCACTCATATAGAAGAGCATCGAGGGCACGCCGTCCGTCGGCACCTTGGCCACGCGGTTGAAGACGAGCGTGAAAACCACCGTCATCAGCAGTGGCTGCACGAGGCCCCAGAGCGGGCCGAGGATCGTCTGGCGGTATTTCGCGATGAAATCGCGCCGGACCAGCAGAAAAAGCAGATCGCGGTAGGCCCAGAGGGCTTTCCAGTCCACGCGCACCCAGGCTCGGTTCGGACGAATAAAAATGTGATGCGTGGAACTAATACTATCCATCTGGGTGTAAATAATTTTTGCGCAGGCTACCGCCCCTGGCGTTTGCCGAAAATGTTCCGGAAAAACTCCACTGCGACGTCCAGGCGTCCCAACTGCGGGGCGTGTATTTCATTGGTGCGGGACCGTCCGGAATAGCCCGGTCCGTGGGAATTATCGTCCGCCGTTTGGGCGGGCGATGGCGAACAGAGACAACGTTTTCCAGCGGGACAGATGCACAATGCGTACCACTCGGCCAAATTGCGGGCCTTCGTGTGAGCTAAGGGCAGAGGCAGACATGCGCGCTATTTTTCGGAAAGTTTCCGCACCATCGGCAGCATCTCCAGAGCGGTCTTGTGCCAGCGCTCGAGGCGATCGACCCGCTGGCGCGCGATTTTTTTCTGGGCGGGAGGCAGCTCCGCCAGCGAACGCTGGAGACTGGCGAGACGTCCCGTGCCATTCTGCAGATGCGGATAGACCTGCTCCTGGAAATAACCGCTGAGCAGGGCGCGCAGTTCGGTTTCGGCGACGAAATGGTCCCGGCGTTGACCGGCCACATATTGCGGTTTCACCGCGCCGAAGGAGCGCAGCAGGCGCAGACCCTGGCTGGCCGAGCCGAGACTGATCTGCAGTTTGCCCACGATGGTCTCCATCGGAAGCGGCTCCGGCGCGACGTAGAGCAGGCCGTAAATCTCGCCCACCGACCGAGGCATGCCGAGCAGAGAAGCCACGCGCACGAAGAGATCGATGACCTCGACCTCGAAAGGCGAAAGAGCTTCGGATTGGCTGGCGGCAGCTTTCAATAGGGAGCAGTTTCACTAATCCAATCACTCATTTCAAGAAAAAATGAAAAAATTGTTTTTTGGTGCCCACTCAACGGCTCCCCCTCGTTCCCGAAGCTCCGCTTCGTCACCGTCCAATCTCGAAATCGATTTTGAGCCTGCGGCTTGGACTTTGGTCACAAGCTGGAAGCATGGGCCACGGACCCGTCTCCGCGTCTTCCCCACCGCCGCCGCCGTTGCAATACCGGGACCTTTCGCTATGTTCGCCCGTTCCGAATGGATCGGCTTCTTCTCCTCGCGTCCAGCCTCTGCTTTCTCTTCAGCTTCGCCTACACCATGTATGCGCTGGGGGCGCGGATCCGGCGGCCTTCGCGCTTTAACCTCACCGCGCTGCTCGCCGGCTTCGCCCTGCAGACCGGGTTTCTCTACCTGCGCGGTCACGAAGACGGACGCTGCCCGCTGACCACCCCGCAGGAGGTGCTCGTCTTTCTGAGCTGGTCGATGGGTCTGTTCTACGTCGTGGTCGGGCCGGCCTTTCGCCTGTCGCTGCTGGGATTTTTCACCTCCCCGTTTGTCTTTCTCCTCACGGCGGTCGCCCTGATGCTGCCCCGCGGAACGGTCGTGCCGCCCGGCACGGTCGATCCCTGGCTCGAAATGCACGCCGCGCTTTCCGTGGTGGCCTACGGAGCCTTCGCGCTGGCCTGCGCGGCCGGGCTGATGTATCTGGCCCAGGAAAGACAGCTCAAAACGCATCATATCGGTTCCATCTTTCACCACCTGCCGCCGATCACCGATCTCGCGGTGGCAAACCGCCGCCTGATGGCGGTCGGTCTTCTCCTCCTCACGGCGGGCCTGCTGGCCGGCGTCATGGTGAGCCGTCCGCTGGATCTCATGAAAGTCTGGTGGGGCATCGGCGTCTGGGTGCTCTACGCCGGCATCCTGCTGCTTCAGACCGGATGGCTGCGCCAGCTCAGTCCGCGCCGGGCGGCCGCGCTGTCGGTCGTCGGATTCACCCTCACTCTCTGCTCGCTCTGGAGCCTTAATTTCATCGCCTGAAGCCGCCTCGTGAATATCCTCTGCTACGGCCTCAGCCACCGCACCGCCCCCGTCGAGCTGCGCGAGCGCTTCGCCGTGCCCGACCCGCGGATGGCCGAAGTCACCGCGGAAATGGCGGCGCTGGAGAGCGTGCGCGAAGCCGTCATTATTTCGACCTGCAACCGGGTGGAATACTACGTCGCCACCGAGGACGCCTCCGCCTCCGAGCGCGCGGTCTCCGAGTGGCTCACCCGGCGCAGCGGGCACGAGCCGCGGGAGGATTTCTACCGCTACGATTCGCGGGAGAGCGTGCGGCATCTCTTCCGGCTGGTCTGCGGCCTTGATTCCATGGTCGTGGGGGAAACGGAGGTCTTCGGGCAAGTCAAAAAAGCCTACCAGACGGCGGCCGCGTCCGGCCGGACGGCGGCGCATCTCAACCGTCTTTTCCAGCGCGCGTTCCAGGTCGGCAAGGAAGTGCGTTCGCGGACCAATATCA
>JBGTNO010000217.1:0-2268 GCA_041743065.1 Chthoniobacterales bacterium | reverse complement strand
GAGGTGTAGATCAGCTCACTCCCATCGGGCGACCAGGTCGGCGAGGAATCCGAGCCGGGATCGCGCGTGATCCGGCGCGCGCCGCCGCCGCCCGCGTTCATCACGTAGATTTCCGGGTTGCCATCCTTGCTCACCGTCGCGGCAATGCTGCCGCCATCGGGCGAAAAGGCGGCCCCGCTGTTCGTGCCGGGAAATTTCACCACCCGCTCGCGCCGTCCGCTGCGGGTATCGATCAGGTAAATATCGGGGTAGCCGCTCTGATAACCGGTGTAGGCGATGCGGCCGCCATCGGGGCTGATCGAGGGACTGACGCTAATCTTGCCGTCGCGGGTGAGCTGCTGGACGTTGGCCCCGTCGTAATCGGCCACGTAGATTTCCTTCCGGCCGGAGCGAGTGGAAACAAAGGCGATCTTAGTGTTGGCGAAACCGCGTTTTCCAGTCAGCGTCTGGATAATGTCGTCGGCAAACTGATGCGCCCGCTCGCGAGCGGAGCCGCTGTAGTCGTTGGAAAGAACCGTGCGGCCGCCGGGATCGGCGACAGTGCCCCGCAGTGAGCCGGAGGAGGAACCGCTCACGGTGAACGATCCCGGGCTGGAAACGAGGTTGAACAAACCGCTCACGGCGAGATCGTTCTTGAGCACGGTGGCCACAGTGGCGCCGTCGCTGCCATCGATGGGCTGAATGGCGAGGTCGAGCTTGTCGCCTTTTTTGATGGTGATGACCGGTTCGTCCTGAGCCTGGCCGACCGCCACCGCAAGCAGGGTGAAAAGAGAAATCCAGAAAGCGCGCATAGAGAGCAAGGAATCTAGCGGCTCCGCCACGCGAATGAAGCTCAAACTCATTTAAACGCGGAGGCGCGGAATCCAGGAAAAGCGAAGACAGAGCGGATGAGCCCGTTTACGCCGTGTCTGGGAGATTGCGTTTAACTGAAGCTCAGGCTTTTTACGCCGGAGGCGGCGGCGGCGTTGAGGACATCGATCACCCGCTCCTGCCGACTTTGCGGAGCGGGGCGGATGATCACCGGATTGTCCTCGCCAAACTGCTGGATCGTGGTCGCGAGCCACTCCCTCAGCGGTGTCAGATTTTTATCGGTCGGCGTGCCGTAATTCGTGTTGTTGGCCGTGACCTGGCCATCGGCGGAAATGTCGATGATGATCGGCGTGGGCGGGACTTCCGACCCGGCGGCGGCTCGCCCGCTGGGCAGATTGATGTTCAACTCTTTCTCCACGACCTGCGAACCGGCGGAGGCCATGAAAAAGAGCATCAGCACGAAAACCACGTCCACCATCGGCGCGATCTGGAAACCGACATCGCCGTCTTCGGAACCTACGCTGCCAGCCATTTTGAGATCCTTTCGTTCATCCGATTACGGCGCGGTGGCGCCTTCTTTATCGACCACGGAAAACGTGACATTGCCGACGCCGGATTTGCCGATCGCTTCCAGGACCGACCGCATATACTCATAGCGCACATCGCGGTCCGCCCGTAGCAGCACCCGCAAATTCGGACTGGTCGTCAGCTTATTCTGCAGCACCGGAACGATGGCGGCGGGGTCGGGGAAATCCTTGTCATCGACCTGGACGGCGCCGGTGGTGAGCCACATCACGTTGACGATGGCCTGGCTGGGATTTTTCTTGGAGGTCTTGGCATCGCGCGCCACCGGCAGCTTGATGTTCTGATTTTTCTGCATGATCTCGGTGGAGCTGATCGACATGAAGAAGACGAGCAGCACGAGCAGAATATCGACCATGGGCGCAATCTGAAATTCCGGCTCTTCCTCCGGCAGTTCCTTGCGCTTCTGATTCCGCGCGCTCTGGGTCTGGCTCATCTCGAATGATTCCGGGCGAGAATCAAGAGGCCCAATCGAGGGTGGCGCCGCAATGCGGGCAGGGATTTTGTCCCGCCGTGATGGCTCCGTTGCAGATCGGGCAGTTGGTGGTGAGCTCCATCGACACCTTGGCGGAACGCTCGGCGCCGGGAGTCGCCGAGGCGCCCGCACCGGCATCGAATTCGTCCCCGATATGGATGCCGCGCAGTTCCTCGAAGGGAATATCCTCGACGAGCGAGTTGATCCGGTCGTCGGCATTGACGAGGACCATTTGGGAACGGTTGCGGAAAACGTAATACGCGATGAAGGCCGGGATGGCGATGAAGAGACCGCTGGCCGTAGCCAGCAGCACTTCACCAATGGCTGCGGCCAGGCCGCGGGGATCACCGATGCCGCTTGTGCCGAGTGTGGCGAAAGCACCCATCATGCCGATGACGGTG
>JBGTNO010000216.1:0-5023 GCA_041743065.1 Chthoniobacterales bacterium | reverse complement strand
CGGACCTCGCTTGGCCTGCCGGCCTCGCGGGGATCGAAAGACGATGAGGCGGTCGAAGCCTATCGCGAGAGAGCCCACAGCGTGCACGGCACCGACCTCACCGAGGTGACGAGGGAGGCCAGCCTGGTAGCCTCGTCGGTGCGGCGGCTGGTGGCCTGGCTTGGCCGGATCCGCCCGCGGTTCGGGACGGCCGTCGATGGCGAGCCCGCCCGCCTCAGCCTGCGTCCTGTGCTGCTCGATCTGCGCAACGCGATCGACCTGATTCTCGCGCCGACGGCGGACTCTCAGGGATGAGACCCCCCGGGAAGGAATCTCTTTTTTGAGAGTCCCTATGGAGCGGGTTAACACCACAGCTTCGGCAATTTGCATGAGAGACCCCAATTTGGGTTTTACACTTTACAGGGTGTGGGGCTGGGTGTGATCGGGCCGGGAGGCTGTTGACAAAAGGGTTCGGGGCGTGGCTCGCGCTCCGAAGAAAAGTGTCAAACGCCGTGCGGTTTCCACTCGTGCGAAGGTATACGCTACCTCTGAGCCGCCACCGACTCCAGAGCGGTGGGCGGCTAATGTAGTGGAGCTCGCCGCGGCGATCGGAGTTTCACGGCAGACCATCTACAACTGGCAGAAGATCGACGGCTGCCCGTCGGCGCGGACGAATGGAAATTACAAGGTCGAGGAGTGGGCGGCGTTTGGGGCGGAGGTTTCGGCGAAGTGTCTGGATGCGCCGAACGCTTCGGAGAAAGCGCAGCTGGAGGCGCGGAAGCTGAAGGTGCAATGCGAGCGGCTCGAGTTTCAGTTTGCCTGCGAACGTGGGGAGTGGACGCCGAATGAGATCATCGCGACGGAGATCCTGCGGCTGGTCTCGGAGACGCGGATGATTCTGCAGGAAGAGCTCGATACGAAGGCGCCGCCGAAGATCCGTGAGTTCAATCGCCGCGCCCTCGATCGCGCGATGACCAGGCTGCATAAGGGATCGAGCGAAGCGTTCGCACTCCCGGCGTGAACGCGATCGAAAAGACGTGGGGCCAGGCGTGGGAACCGATCGACCGCCGGCCGATCTACGAGGTGCTGTCGGATGATCTGGTTTTTGGAAACGAGTCCCCGTTTCCAGGGGCGTTCGATATCCGCAACTCACCGGCGATGAAGGCACCGCTCGATGCGTTGTCTAATGACGAAGTGCGGCGGGTGTCGGTGTCGGCTGCAGCGCAGATGTTCAAGACGCTACTTGGCCTGGTGTTCGTCATCTACTGCATCAAGAAACGGCCGGGCCTCACGACCTGGAACGGGCAGACGAAGGACGCGATCAGCAAGGTTTGCGAGGATAAAGCCTGGCCGCTTTTCCGGCGCTGCAAATCACTAGATACTTTGATGCCGGGGGACCGACACAAAAAGCGGACGCGCTCGATCGTGTTTCCGCACATGAGCCTGAGATTCCAATCGGCGTCGGAAAATAATGCCCATTCGGACACGGTCAAGAATCAGATCAATGACGAGCGGCATCTCTGGCTGCCGGGAATGATCCACAAATTTTTGTCGCGCGTGGGATCTATGCCTGATCATCGGGTGCTGGATCTCTCGACGGGATCCGTGAAGATCGCGGAAGAGAAGCTGGCCGACGGGACGGTGATCGAGATTGGCGACGACTTCTTTACTGACTGGCATTCCGGGACGCAGGAGGTCTGGCATGTGCGGTGCCCGAAATGCCGGCAGCTGCAGCCGCTGGCCTGGAAGCATGCCAGGCCGGATGCCGACGGGAAACCGGTTTTCGGAATTGCCTGGGATGAGAATGAAAAGACGCGGCCGGGTGGACGCTGGAATTTTGCGGCCGTGCGGCAGACGGCGCGCTGGCGATGCCTGCTCTGCCGACACGGGGTGGCCGACTCTCGCGAGAATCGCCGGGCGCTGAACGCGCTGGAAAACGGCGCGACCTATGTGGCGCAGAACCCCGACGCGGATCCACGCTCGCGCAGCTTCCGGGCGCCCGCGATGTCTAGTGAGCTGGTGGAGTGGGGGACGCTCGTCGTGGAGTGGATCAAGGCGACCGAGGCTGGGCGTGCCGGTGATTATTTGCCCCTCAAGACGTTCATCCAGCACCGTCTCGCGGAAGCCTGGGACGAATCGGTGACGCTGACGGCCGCGAGCAATCCGACGGGCGACTATGAGATCGGCGACGAATGGAAGGTCGCCGGCGAGCTGGCGGAGGATCGTCGGTTCCTGACGGTGGACCGCCAGGCGGGGCGCGGATCCGATGGCGTCCACTTCTGGGCGTTGGCGCGGTGCTGGTCGCGCGATCACGGCAGCCGGCTGCTCGCGTTCAGGCGTCTGGAAAGTTACGCCGAGATCCGGGCGATGCAGACGGAGCTGGCGATCCCGGACAAGCGGGTGCTGATCGACGCGGGCGACGAGAGCAATGAGGTTTATACCCAGTGCGCGAAATTCGGATGGACCGCGCTGATGGGGCGCGACCGCGAATACTTCGCTTGGCCGAATCCACGGCAGCCGAGAAAACCGATCCGCAAGCTGTTCTCCACGCCCGGCCGGGCAGATCCGATGAAGGGCAAGCGCAAGAAGGAGCTGAGCCGGACCGGGACTCGCTACGCCCGACTGATCCAATGGTGCACCCCTGGAGTGCGCGACATCCTGGCGGCACTGATCGCGGGGAACTCGACTTACTGGGGCCGTCCCAAAGACGAGCCCGAGGACTATGCCGACCAGCTCAATTCGGAGATCAAAAAGCAGGTGCGGGGAAAGGGCGGGCGGCTGCGCTGGATCTGGCAGCAGATTCGCCTGGACAACCATGGCCGTGACTGTGAGGCCATGCAGCTGGTGGCGGCATTGATCAGCGGGCTGATCGATACCAGCGGCGGCGCCGACATGGCCGACGAGGAAGAGCAGCCAACGCTCGATCCGCCGCGAAATGTGCCGGCGCGGAAGCGGCAATACCGTCTAAAATAAAACGCGGCTGATCAATAATTTCGTGTTGACGAAATCCCCGCGCGCTTCCATATTGAGCATGTAACCGAAATCGACCGGACCCAGGTCGTAAAAGTCGCGGACAAAAACATGGCCAAATGGCAAAAGATTCTGGAGCGGGTGATGAGCGGGAAAGCCGACGCGGGCATCGCGTTCGACGATCTCTGCCACCTGCTTGCGAAGCTCGATTTCACCTGCCGCGTCCGCGGAAGTCATCACAACTTTCGCCGCGAAGGATTCGAGGCGGTCAACCTGCAGCCCGCCGGGCGGCAGGCGAAGCAGTACCAAGTGAAGCAAGTCAGAGAAACACTCAAAAAAAGAGGACTATAATATGCAAGCCAAAGACTACGAAGTGCGCATCTGGTGGAGCGCGGCGGACGGGCTCTATGTCGCGCAGGTGCTGGATATGCCGGGGATCATGGCCCACGGCGAAAGCCGGGAAGAGGCAGCGCGGGAAATCCACCTGGCCCTGGCCCTCGCCCTCGATGCCTGTCATGAGGATGGCGCAGAACCACCCGCGCCGAAGCGCCGGGCGGTGGCGGCATGACGGCGCCCAAGTATCTTCTGGCCGAGCACGATGCGACCGAATGGGTGATCCGCTCGCGCAACCCTTTCTTGGTGGGCCGGGTGGCGACCGAAGACGGACGGCCGGCGATTGCCGAGATGTATCCGCCGGAAGTGGCTATTTCGCTCCGGCCGGAAAAACGACGGAAACTTGAACAATCAATGCTTCGCTTTCATGCGCACGAAAAAGGTTACCCCTGGAGCTACGCCGCGTAAGCCAGGCCGGCCGGCCAAGGACACGGTGAAGAAGCAACTCAAGCTGCGTCCTTCGGTCATTGCCGCGCTGGCGGCGCGGTCGGAGACGGAGAGAAGGACGCAGAGCGAGCTGGCGGACTCGATCCTCAGCCTGGCGCTGGACGTGCGTTGACAACCCCCGCGCGGTCGTCAGCACACAGCCTGGAGTGAGTCCGGCCAGTGCTTTTGCACGCTACCGTCGCGACTCACTCCTTGGCCGTTGACACGGCGGGGCGGAGGCATGGCTACTTCTGACATTCCCAAACTCGTGGCCGAAGGCTGCAAGCTCGATGCCATGATCAAGGACGCCGGCAAGCGCCTGGCCGCGATCAAGGGCGAGCTGATCAAGGCGGGGGCAGGGGAACATTTCGGCAGCGCCGGTGAGCGGGCGCTGGTGATCGAGGCCGGCCCAGCCCTGACGGCGCTGAAGGCGGAGGATCTGGAGACGGCGAAGACGATCGCCGGGAAGGATTTTGCGAAGCTGGTGGAGAAGTCGGTCAGCTACAAGCCGAAGAAATCCGCCCGCGAACTCGCGGAGGCACTGCTGGGCAAGGCGGCGGCAAAGTTCGTCTCATTGATCGAACGGCCCGGAGTGGTGCAGGTTCGGTTCTCCAGCTAGCTAGATGCGGATTGATGGCCAGCTTCTGGACTGGGAACAGATCTTCGGCGGCTGCCGCTGCGGAGTGGTGATGATCCAAAATTACAAGCCGAACCATGAGACGGCGCGGAATATTTTCCAGGAAGACCGAAGCGCCATCCTGGCCGCGGCGGAACGGAATGAGTTTCGCCTGGCCGGGAAGATGACTGCGAAGCAAGTCATCTTCATGCATGCGGCCCGGCGAGCGGCGGATCAGAAACGGCTCGTCCGGCATTGACACGGCCGGGGGTCTGATGCCCGAACTCCTGAGACTGTTTTTCGATCTGCCCGAGGCCAAGGTGCTCGAGATCCGCAATACGGCGCTGGGCCTGATCGCGGAAGGCAAGACGGTCATGAGCGCGACGATCGGCACGACGACGGGGAGCAAGGTGTTTCCGATGCCGCCGGCCGACGCGCTCTTTGAGGCCCGCGCGGCGCTACGCAGGATCGCCCCGGAGAAATACGGACGGCGGGTGCGGAAAACTTACGCCTCCTTTTCCCGGCCGGCGGGCTACTAGCAGATGAGCAGCCTGCCTTCCGGCTATCAGCAGCGCAGGAGCGGTGTCCTGGTCCCGCGCAATTATTCGGCGACCTACGAAGGCGCGCGGCAGACGCGGC
>JBGTNO010000215.1:0-5087 GCA_041743065.1 Chthoniobacterales bacterium | reverse complement strand
CGAGCTCTGCCGCTCGCCCATTCACTGCCAGCACCTCAGCTGCGCCGGCAGCGTGCGGGTGCTGCGCGAAGCCCGCGGCCGCGGCGTCCCGCTCAGCGGCGAGATCTGCCCGCACCACATCGCCCTGACCGACGAGTCGCTCCAGACTTTCGATCCCGATTTCAAAATGAACCCGCCCCTGCGCACCGAGCGCGACATCGAGGCGCTCATCGCCGGCGTCGCCAACGGCACCATCACCATCCTCGGCAGCGATCACGCCCCGCACTGCGACTACGAAAAGAACGTCGAGTTCGACCAGGCGCCTTTCGGCATCGTCGGTCTCGAGACCGAGTTCGGGCTGTTCGCCGACATCTTATTGCATAAAAAGAAAGCCGTCACCCTCCCCCGCCTGATCGAGCTGCTCACCCTCAACCCCGCGCGGTTATTGAGACTAGACAGAGGCACCTTAGCGAGTGGCGCCATCGCCGACATCACCCTCCTCGATCCCGATCTTGAATGGACCGTCGATAAGACAAAATTCGCCTCCAAGTCGAGAAACACCCCTTTCCACGGCTGGGAACTCAAAGGCCGGGCCGTCCGCACCATTGTCGGTGGCCAGACGGTCTGGCAGCTCTAAATCCAGCCCCCGCGGCCAGCCCCCGCTAACGCTTCAGCGCATTCCGCTCGATGTGGTAGGTCGTCATCACGGCCTTCCCCATTCTCCCCGGCGCGACTTGCCTCACCTTTTCGCCTTCGGTGAAAAGCGCCGAACCGTCCCCTGAGAGACCCACTTCCGCCGCCCGTTCCTCCTTTTTCTTTTTCCAGCGGGTGGCTTCGATCTGCTCGGCACCATTGCTCAGACGGGTTCGCTGAACCTCGCGAACTTCATACTCCGAGACGATGAGCAGGCGCAGTTTATCGGCCTCGAACCCGTCGAATCGCAGCTCAATCGTGCGAAGCTTTTTTTGAATCTCCAATTGAAAGCTGGTTTGAGTTTCCAGCTCTGCCGGAGGCTCAAATCCATCTTCCTTCGGCACGGCGAGGGAACTCTTGAGCGCCCAGTCACCCCGTTTCAGGATATGGCTGCCGAGGCGGGGATCCAGTCGGAAGTCTTCGGGATTGATCGAGGCCGGCCGGGCGGACTTGGCCGCTCCCTCATCGAAGAGGGTGAGAATCAGCCCGCCTGGCTTGAGATCCTCCGATTTTTTCCTGGAGAGCAGGAACGGCTGATCCGTCACCGCCACGGTTTGCTCCCAGGTATTTGCGCTCGACTCGGACTCGCCCTTCTCCAGCAGGTAACCCAAAAATAATCCGCCCCCTGTTTCCACCACCGCCAAGACTCCGCCATGGCGCGCATAGCCCCTTTTAAACCGATGCGCAGAGGGAACCCAGGCGGCCCGCATGGCGCCATCGGTATTCGAGAGAATGAATTCCGACGCGGTGAACGGATCAAGCAGAAGCGTCTTGGCCGTCAGCGGGTAGGCCGCAAACCTGGTGGACGGAGACACTTCCGGCAATTTGGACAGTGCCGCGGCGGTATCCTCATTCCACCATTTCCGCTCGGAATCCTCGCCGGCAGCGGCAAAATTCTGATTCAAGACGAACCCGAATTGATGGCCTCCCAACTCTTTCGGAAAAGCCACCGCGGCGGCATCCGTGCTCTTCCATTTCAACGAGGCGAAAAGAAAGCCCGCGCGGACATAGCCCAGGAGTTTGCCGGGAGAGGCCCCCTGGGCCAGGGGCTGCAGCGCCCGGTGCCGCGCCAGGAAGACCTCCCACTGGTCGCCCTCTCTCACGCCTTTCTGATCATTCGTCCCATCCCGCGCCGCCCGGAAAGCTTCATCCCCTCCCTGAATTTCATAGACCGGACTTCTCTCTCTCGCCACCACGGCGTTCCTCAATATTTCCCAAATCGGAATACCGTTGAATTTCGGATCATCCGATTCGCCTTTCGGAGTCGGCTGCGCCGGCGCTTCCACCACTGCCTGGACCGATGCCGACGGCTCAGCGGCGGCTGCCGTGGGCGGCGACTCAGCGGGCAGGTTCGCGGCTTCGGGATGCACTTCCGCAAAAGTCCGGTTGATCCGGGGATTCACCCCATTGGCCTGATTGCGTTGCGCGATCAGCTGATCCAGCAACATGAGATTTGCTCTGGTGTTTCGAACGATAATTCTGTTTTGCGCAGCGAAATAAATCGCCATCGCCCCGGGTGGATAGCTGATTCCAAGTGACTCGGAATATTCTTTGAAAATCCGGCGCGGAATCGCCTTAGCGGGGGTTTTCACCTGTCTCCGCATGTCCAGACCCAGCCGCCCGCTCACCAGATACTCCATGGTGAAAAGCGGGCTGGCATCGGTCGGGGGCGGTGCTGCCGGGTTCTGCGCCAGACCGACTCGAATCGACAGCAATAGCAGCATAAAGTATCTGCAACTCAACAAAGCCGCGCCCATTCCCCAGCCGTAGCGCACCTCCAGTGTATCCGTCAATCCAGAAGCCCTCCGGTCCGGGCCGCGGACCCCGCCTAGTCAGGGAACGAAGCTCGCGCCGCTGGACCATCGCGCCGGCTCATCCTATAGTGCGCGCAATGCCTGTGACCATTCACCTGAAGTTTGAGGGTGATCTGGCGACCCTGCTCCAGCGTTCCGATCGCGCGCAGCCGGTCACGCGCCACTTCCCCGCCTGGACACGGGTCCAGACCATCATCGAATCCTGCGGGGTGCCTCCGGTAGAGGTCGATCTCATCGTCGTGGATGGCCAGCCCGCCGGTTTCGACACCTTCATCTGCGACGACGCCCACATCACCCTGCTCCCGCCGCACCTCGCGCCCAGCGTCTTCGTGGAACATCGCTTGCAACCACCGCACGCCGACCGTTTTGTGGCGGACGGCAGACTAGGCAACCTGACCCGCAACCTGCGCCTGCTCGGTCTCGACGTTGCCTACAATCTCAACGCCACCGTCGAAGAGTTGCTGCAAACCATGACCACCCAAGGCCGCGCCCTCCTCACTCGCGAACGCGCGCTGCTGACGCGCGGCGAAGTCGAGGCGGGCTACTGCCCCCGCTCCGCCGCCGCCGAGGAGCAGACACTCGAAGTCGTCCGCCGTTTTCAGGTTGAGCTTCAACCCTACACCCGCTGTCTGCGCTGCAACGGCCTGCTCCACGCCGTGGAAGTCCCCACCATCAGCGAGCTCTCCGTCACCGTGCCCAAGAACCAACAAGGCGACATCCGGCGCTGCGCCACCTGCCAGCATCTCTATTCCAGCGGCACCCAGGCCCGCCAGCTCGAGACCACCATCCGGCGCGGTCTGAGCGGATAACGCAAAAGGGTTCATGACTGCGGAACCCCCAGACTCGACCGCGCCGCGCCGCGGCTGGGTGCTCTACGATGGCGACTGCGGATTTTGCCGTCGCTGGGCCACCCTCTGCGCCTCCACCTTGCGGCGAAACGGCTACACGCCCGCGCCGCTCCAGGCGTCGTGGGTCCGCCCGCGGCTTTCCTGCGACCCGGACGACCTGCTCGCCGACCTCCGCCTGCTCCGGGCGGATGGCTCGCAGGTCCGCGGATCGGCTGTCTATCTGGAAGTGATGCGGCACATCTGGTGGACGTGGCCGCTCTCCCGGCTCTTCCGGCTCCCCGGCCTCCATCACCTGTTCGACTGGACCTACCGCACCGTCGCCGCCCACCGCTCCCATCTATCCAGCGCCTGCGGACTCGATTCCTCCAAGCCTCCGCCTTCACCCGATGATTCCGACTTTCCGGCGGGTTGAATGGCGGCACCTCGTGAGGTTGAATTACGAGGTTGACCCGGCGATATTGCGCATGAGCGGGCTTTTCCCGCAGCGCCCTATCGGCTCGCCGCTTCGGCACAGCGCAGGCCGTCGAGCGCGGCGCTCACGATTCCGCCCGCGTAACCCGCGCCTTCTCCGCCGGGAACGAGACCAGTGATTTCCGGGTGAAAAAGCGTCTCGGGATCGCGGGGAATCCGCACGGGCGAACTGGTGCGCGTTTCAAATCCGATCAGGTTCGCCTCCTCCGAGAGGTAACCCCGCATCTGGCGGCCAAACAGCTCCAGCCCGGCGCGCATCCGCCGCACCATCCAGTCCGGCAGGATTTCGTCGAGCCGCGCGGGAGCGATACCGGGATGATAGCTAGTCTCGGGAAGGTGTGACGAACCGCGTCGATTTAGAAAATCGACCAGGCGCTGCGCGGGCGCCACCTGTCCCCCGCCCCCGTGGGTCTTAGCTAGTCGTTCATAGTGTTTCTGAAAGGCGAGACCCGCCAGCGCGCCCTGCTCCGCCCACGGCGCCGTGTCCTCCGGCTCGACCGTGACCACCATGCCGCTGTTGGCAAACGGTGAATCCCGCCGCGACAGGCTCATCCCGTTCACCACCACTTCGTCGTTCGCGGTGGCGGCGGGCACGATCCAGCCGCCCGGACACATGCAGAAGGAATGCACGCCGCGGTCGTCGATCTTGGTCGCCAGCCGATAACTCGCGGCGGGAAGGAGGCGGGGCCGCTCGGCCCGCGGATCGAGCTTATATTGCAGGCCGTCGATCAATTTTTGCGGATGCTCGACGCGCACGCCGATGGCAAAAGCCTTAGGCTCGAGCCGCACCCCCTGATCGGAGAGCAGATGGTAGATATCCCGCGCGGAATGACCGGTGGCGAGAATCACTCGATCAGCGCGGAGGTCGCGGCCGTCGGCCAGTTGCACCCCGCGCACGGCTCCGGCGTCGAGATGCAGCGCGGTCACTTTGGCGCCGAAATGCACTTCACCCCCCGCCGCGATGATGGTCTCGCGCATGGCGCGCACTACGTTTGGCAGCAGATTCGAGCCGATGTGGGGATGCGCGTCGATTAGCACGCGGGGAGGAGCCCCGTGCGCGACGAGAGTTTCGTAAACTTGGGCGACCGGTCCGCGCTTGGTCGCGCGCGTGTAGAGTTTGCCGTCGGAAAAAGTGCCGGCGCCGCCTTCGCCGAAACAGTAGTTCGAATCTTCGATCACGGTGCCGTGTCGCAGAATCGGCGCCAGATCGTAGCGGCGGGCGGAGACATCCTTCCCGCGCTCCAGCACGACGGGCCGCCGACCCAGCTCCAGACACCGCAGC
>JBGTNO010000214.1:0-15100 GCA_041743065.1 Chthoniobacterales bacterium | reverse complement strand
CCTTCCCTCTCCGTCGCTGATCGCGACTGTGATCAGGGAAGAACCCAGCGGAGTGCCCGGCCCAGGCGTGAAACTTGCGGAAAAAATGCCGTCGCCTGCCATCGCATCGCCATCGACCCCCGCATCGTTGAAGACGGTGTCCGCGCTGCCGCCCAGACCGCTCAGATCACCCGTTACGGTAAGGCTGGCGCTCTGGGGATTTTGAAAAGGCGGCACCGGGAGAGATAAGGTCGAGCTCTGGCCCAGCCGGAGGATGGAGGCTTGGGAAACCGCGGCGTCGAGAAGATTGCCGGCCGGGTCCAAGACATAGGAAGAGACGGGGCCGCCGACAGAAAAAACGCGCTGGAGCCGACCCGCCGCATCGTAAGTGAACGTCTCCGCATGGGCGGCGCTTCCTCCCCACAGCGCTCCCGCGAGGAGAAAAAAGCCGAACCATTTCAGGCAGGCGCGGGTGATTTTGGATCGCATGGCCACGGCGAAACTTTTCCCAGCCTCGGCCCTGGGTTGTCGAGCCTCGACGCCTCGGGAGCCCGCCCGATTCGTCCGGCGGCAGACGCAGTTCCCGCTCCCGACGCCACTTGCGACGGAACTGGACGGTTTGTCACATTTCCGTCACCGTCTGTTTTTGGTTGCGGTCGGCGCGGAAGCACGGGAAAAACGGCTCATGAAAAAAGGGCGAAGGAGGAAGCGAAACGCCCGGTCAGCCCGCCGGGAGCGTCAACCGGGGCCGCTGGCCGACTGGTGGTCCTCCCGCAAACCGGTCTTCCGGTTTGCGCTCGTCTTCGGAGGGCTCCTCGTTCTGTTCTGGGCCGTGTTACTCACGCCGGCGGCGGACCGGATCCTGCTCGAGTATCTCCGGGCGAACGCCTGGCTTTCCGCCGGTATCCTCCGCCTGCAGGGAGAGCCGGTTTTGCTCGAGGGACTTACCATCCGTTCGGCCCGTTTCGCCATGGCGGTGCGGCGCGGATGCGACGCCATCGAGCCGGCCTGGCTTTTTACCGCGGCCGTGCTGGCCTTTCCCGCACCTTGGCGGCGGAAGGCATGTGGCATTGCCTTGGGAGTGCCGGTCCTGCTCCTCTTCAATCTCCTGCGGGTCACCAGTCTCTACTGGGCGGGGGTGAAGGCGCCCGCGCTGTTTTTCACCATTCATCTCGAGATCTGGCCCGCCGCCTTCATCCTGGCGGTCCTGCTGCTCTGGTTCCTTTGGATGCGCTGGACCCGTGCCTGTGAGCTTCCGGATCTTGTCTAAACCAGTCGTCCGATTTCTCCTGGTCTTCGTGGTCTGCTACGGCCTCCTGATTTTCCCGTGGCCAGGCTGGGAGCCGGTGTACGGCGCCGGGTTCCGGGCCGCGGCTCAGACCTTGCTGGGAGGCCGGAGCGGCGACCGGTTTCTGCGGTTTCAGGCCAGCGAAAGGCCAACGCGCCCGGCGCTAACCACCACCATCCTGCTGGGAAACATCCGACAGGCCGGTCCCGATGGCCGTGGTCCCATGCTTCCCATTCAAATCGACACCCGCTCGCTCGGGTGGATGCCGACCGCGGTCTTCACCGCGCTTGTCCTGGCTGCTCCGACCGGCTGGCGGCGCCGTCTCCTTTCTCTCGGCGCGGGCATGATTCTGGTGCACGGCTACATTCTCGGCTGTCTCCTCGCCCTGATCTGGCATCGCTCCGGCGAGGTGGGGCTCGTCCGGTTCAACTCCTTCACCGCGGCATGGGCGGCGGGACTCGAAGCCACTTTGGTCACCCACATTTGGTCGAGCTTCGCGATTCCCGCGCTCATCTGGCTGCTCGTGACCTTTCGGGCGGACGATCTGGCGGTGCCGAACGCACAGGGAGAATAAAAATGATTCGTAATTTGAACAGGTGGCTAGGCTGCTCGGCACGGCGTATCCCGGCCTCAGATGTCAGCCCGAACCCGGAGTCGGCGGCCTTCCTTCCCAGATAAACGACGGCAAGCGGGCGGTGGGAGCCTTCTAAATGGCGCGCGCGCTGGCGGTTTCTTCAGGATGCATTCTTCACCGGATTCGCTTACGCTTCGGGCTTTGCCTGCTGCTGCGTAACCTCGCGCTCCACCGATGAATCCCATTCCGCTTCCCGCTTTCGACCATCAGCCGCTGCCTTATACCGGTCCTTCGCCGGAGGATGTCCTGGCGATGCGGAAGCGGTATCTGAGTCCGGCGCTGTTCACCTATTATAAAAAGCCGCTCATGATCGTGGAGGGGAAGGGGCAGTATCTTTTCGACGAAACAGGACGGCGGTATCTGGACGGGTTTGCCGGCATCGTGACGGTGAGCGTGGGGCATTGTCATCCGAAGGTCATCGCCGCCGCCCACGCCCAGAATGAGCGGCTCCAGCACACCACGACCATTTATTTGCACCCGAACATCGCGGAATATGGAAAGGCCCTGGCTGACAAGATGCCGGGCGATCTGAAGGTCTGCTATTTCGTGAATTCCGGCTCGGAGGCTAATGATCTGGCGATCCTGATGGCGCGAGCTTACACCGGAAATTTCGACCTGATCGCGCTGCGTAATGGCTATCACGGCGGCAACGCAGCCGGCATGTCGCTGACCTCGCATCATACCTGGAAGTTCAACGTCCCCCACAGCTTTGGCGTGCATCACGCCATCGCCCCGCATCTTTACCGCGGCGTCTATGGCTATGACGATCCGGATGCGGGCCAGAAGTATGCGGCGGATGTGAAGGAGGTCATTCAATACGCGACGCCCGGTCGGGTGGCGGCTTTTGTGGCGGAATCGATTCAGGGTGTGGGCGGCACGATTGTTTTTCCGGAGGGCTATCTGCGGCAGGCCTATGCGCATGTGCGCGAGGCGGGCGGGCTATGCGTGGCGGATGAAGTGCAGGCGGGCTTCGGGCGGACGGGCTCGCACTTCTGGGGCTTCGAGACGCAGGGGGTCATCCCGGACATCGTGACCATGGCCAAAGGCATTGGCAACGGGGTGCCGCTCGGCGCGGTGGTGACCACGCCGGAGATCGCGCGGGTGCTGGCGGAGCGGATCCATTTCAATACTTTCGGCGGCAATCCGGTGGTCTGCGCACAGGGCAAGGCAGTGCTGGAAGTGATCGAGGAGGAAGGTCTGCAGGCCAACGCGCTCGAGGTCGGCGGCTTCCTGCTGGCCGGGCTGAGCCGGATGGCGGATCAGCATTCGCTCATCGGCGATGTCCGCGGCGAGGGCCTCATGATCGGAGTCGAACTGGTGAAGGACCGTCAGACCAAGGAACCGGCCCGCGAAGAATGCGCCCGCGTGTTCGAAAAGGCGCGCGAACTGGGTCTGCTCATCGGCAAAGGCGGGCTGCCTGGCAACGTCCTGCGCATCAAACCGCCGATGTGCCTCAACCGCGCGGATGCTGAATTCATGTTAGCGGTGCTCGATCGGGCGTTGGGAGAAGTCTGATCGACTAGACAATGATGAAACTATCCGCGCCACATTACGGCAAGGACCGCATCCGGGTTTTGAAGGTCTTGCGCGAGGGCGAGACTCATACGGTGAAAGAACTAGACGTGTCCGTCTCGCTGGAAGGCGATTTTGCCGAATCATACACCGGAAGCGACAACTCGAAAGTCGTCCCGACAGACACCCTGAAGAACACGGTGAACGTGATGTCGCACCGGCATCTGGGTGCGGAGACCGAGCCGTTTGTGAAATTGCTGGCCGCGCATTTCGTGGCCAAATATCCGCAGGTCGAGCGCGCGACCGTGCGAGCTTCGGAACGAGTATGGCCGCGTTTGACGATTGAGGGCGAGGCTCACCCCCATGCGTTTGCCCAGAGTCAGGTGGCGCGGCCATTTGCGACCGCGATGGTGGAAGAAGGATCTGTCTCGCTCGAATCCGGCATCGAGCATCTTTTGATCCTCAAATCGGCCGGCTCCGGTTTCGAGGGCTACCCCCGCTGCGAATTTACCACGCTGCCCGAAACGCGAGATCGCATCCTGGCCACGTCTCTGACCGGAAAATGGAGCTGGAGCGGCGAGCCCGCTTCCTACGACATCGCCAACCGGAATCTGCTGGGGGCGATGATGAAGCCGTTTGCCGGCCACTACAGTCCGTCGGTCCAGGCCACCCTTTTTGAAATGGCGACGAGCGCGCTGGAAGCCTGCCCGGAGATTGCGCGGATCACTCTTTCGATGCCGAATAAACACTGCAACCTGATCGACCTGAAGCCGCTGGGGATCGAGAACCGCAACGAGCTGTTCGGGCCCGTCGAAGAGCCGCACGGTTCCATCGAGGCGACCGTCGAGCGCGACTAGTCAAGCGGCGTGGATACCTTTTGGCTCGCCGCCCTGCAATCCGCGCTGACGGGCGGGCGCCCCTGCGCGCTGCTCACGGTGGCGGCGACGCGCGGATCGGTGCCGAGGCAGGCGGGGACGAAGATGGTGGTCTTCGCCGACGGCTCCACGACCGGCACGATCGGCGGGGGAAAGTTCGAGGCGCTGGCCATCGAAGCGGCGCTCGCGGCGCTGGAAACGCGGCAGGTCACGTGGAAGACCTACCCGCTTCGTGAGGGTGAGGAAGATTCGTTCGGCGCGATCTGCGGGGGCGAAGTGACAGTCCTGACAGAGGTCTTCGGCCCCGCGCGCCGGCTGGTCCTGGTCGGGGCCGGTCATTGTGCGCGTTCCCTCGCGCGGCTGGCGGTGGAATGCGGCTGGCGGGTCACCGTGCTCGATGACCGCTCGGAGAGACGGGTCGAGTTTCCGGCGGAGGTGGAAATTCTGGATGCGGTGCCGCCGTCGGAGTTCATCGCGGCGCGCACTTGGAGTAAGGAAGATGCGCTCGTTTTAGTCAGCCGGAATTATCTGATCGATCGCGAGGCGCTCGGTGCGGCGGTGCGGCAGGGCGGGATGGGTTATTTGGGCATGATCGGGAGCCAGCGCAAGGTGCGGCGGGTGTTCTCGGAGTTGAAGGAAACTGGGATTTCGGACGAGCAGCTTGCTCTGGTTCACGCTCCGCTTGGTCTGGACATTGGCGCGGACTCGCCCGCGGAGATTGCGGTCAGCGTGATGGCGGAAATCTATCAGGTGCTGACGGGCCGATCTGGCCAGAGTTTCCGGGATTGATTCGGGCTCCTTCGAACATCCGGCGGGTGGGCCGCCGTCCCAGGGCCTGCTGCAGCAGCACGGCGGCCCTCAGCGCCAGATAGAGCTGAGGGCTGACTCCCGCCCGGCTCTCCGCCAGCCAGCGCCGGCAGCCCAGCAGACATTTGACCCACCGGAAAAAGCATTCGATCTGCCAGCGCCGCCGCTACATCCGCGCGCCCGCGGTCACGCGCGGAATCTCGCGCCGGGGGAAATGCCGTTTGCCTTCGCGGAGGGTGTCCTCTACGTTCCACACCCTCGCTCGCCGGACCCTCTGGGCGGGGCCGGAACATTTTTTCCCTTCACTCAATTTCTCCACACACACGCTCATGGGTAAAACTCTCGTCATCGCCGAAAAACCGAGCGTCGCCGCCGATCTGGCCAGGGTGCTGGGCAAGTTGCACCGCGAGAAAGATTACTTCGAGGGCGATGAGTGGGTAGTCTCGTCGGCCATCGGTCACCTGGTCGAGTTGGCGCTGCCGGAGGGGGTGGAGGTGAAACGCGGGAAGTGGAAATTCGAGAATCTGCCGGTGATACCGCCGGAGTTTGACCTGCAGCCGATCGAGAAAACGAAGAGCCGCTTCCATCTGCTCAAGCGCCTCATGAAGCGGAAGGACATCGACCGCGTGGTCAACGCCTGCGATGCGGGCCGCGAGGGCGAGCTCATTTTTCGCTATCTAGCGAAGCTGGCGGGAAATCAGAAACCGATCGAGCGGCTCTGGCTGCAATCGATGACGCCGAGCGCCATTAAAAAGGGTTTTGAGGAACTGCGGAGCGACGAGGCGATGATCCCGCTGGCCAAGGCGGCAGCCTCGCGGGCGGAGGCGGACTGGCTGGTCGGCATCAACAGCACCCGGGCGCTCACGGCGTTTAACTCGCAGTTGGGCGGGTTCCAGCTCACGCCGGCGGGCCGGGTGCAAACGCCGACGCTGGCCATCCTGGTGGAGCGGGAGGAGAAGATCCGGGCTTTCGATCCGCGCGGGTATTATGAGGTGTTTGGCGATTTCGGGGTGGCGGCGGGGGCGTATCGCGGGCGGTGGTTCGATGAGGCCTTCAAGAAGAGCGACGACGAGCAGGCCAAGGCGGAGCGCATCTGGGATCTGGAGACGGCGGAGGCGATCAAGGCGCGCTGCGAAGGCAGGCAGGGCGAGATCACGGAGGAGAAAAAGCCCAGCTCGCAGGCGGCCGGTTTCCTCTACGATCTGACTTCGCTGCAGCGGGATGCGAATGGGCGTTTCGGCTTCTCGGCGCGGCGCACTTTGCAGTTGGCGCAGCAACTTTACGAGCGGCACAAGGTGCTCACCTATCCGCGGACGGATTCGCGTTTTCTTCCGGAAGATCAGATCGGACAGGTCAAGTCGGCGCTGGCGAAGATCGACGATCCGCGCCTGAAAACGCACGCCCGGAAGGCGCTGGACGCGGGTTGGGTGAAGCCGACGAAGAAGGTCTTCAACAACGCGAAGGTGAGCGATCACACGGCGATCATCCCGACGGGCACGGTGCCGAAGGGGCTGGATGAGGCGCAGCAGAAGATCTACGACCTGGTTACGAAGCGGTTCATCGCCATTTTTTTTCCGAACGCGCAGTTCGAGATCACGACGCGGATCACCCGAATCGAGCGGGACGCTTTCCGGACCGATGGGAAGATCATCGTCGATCCCGGGTGGATGGCGGTCTATGGCCGCGAGGCGGCGGGCGAGGACGACGACAAAAACATCGCGCCGATCGCGGACGGCGAAAAGGCGGAGACCAAGGCCATCGAGCTGAAGGAAAACCAGACCCGCCCGCCGGCGCGCTACAACGAAGCGACGTTGCTGAGCGCGATGGAAGGCGCGGGAAAATTTGTGGAGGACGACGAGCTGCGCGCGGCCATGAGCGCGAAGGGGCTGGGCACGCCCGCGACGCGCGCGTCCATCATCGAGGGCCTGATCGCGCAGGAATACATCGCGCGGGCGGGCCGGGAACTCATCGCCAGCAGCAAGGGCGTCACGTTAATCAAACTGCTGCGCAAACTCGGTGTCGGCGCGCTCTGCCTGCCCGAGCTGACCGGTGAGTGGGAATACAAACTCAAGCAAATTGAAACCGGCGAACTGCAGCGCCGTGTTTTCATGGCGGAGATCCGGGAAATGACGCAGGACATCGTGGACAAGGCGAAGAACGGCAGCGAACCCGGCGAGGACGTCTTTGGCACGATCGAGGCGAAGTGCCCCAAGTGCGGAGGCGGGCCGTTTCAGGAAGACTATCGGACGTTCCGCTGCAAAGCCTGCGACTACCTGATGTGGAAGACGCTGGCCGGGCGGGTTTTTTCGCCGGACGAAGCCAGGACGCTGCTCGAGGAAAAACACCTCGGCCCGCTCGAAGGCTTCCGCAGTAAGATGGGTCGCGCCTTTTCCGCCGAGATCGTGCTGAATGAGGAGTTCAAGCCGACGTTCAAGTTCGAGCAGTCGGCCAATCAGGTCGATGCGCAGGATCTGAGCGACAAACCGGTCATCGGCCCGTGCCGCGCCTGCAAGGGCGGCACGGTGCATGAAACCGAAACGGCGTTCTTTTGCTCGAATGCGGCCTCTGCCGAGAAGAGCTGCAAGTTCCGCATGGGCAAGACGATCCTGCAAAAGCAAATCGCGCCCGAGCAGGTGAAGAAAATCCTGGAAAACGGGAAAACGGATTTGCTGGCCGGGTTCATCTCGAAGAAGGGACGCCCATTTTCCGCCTATCTCACGCTGGAAGGCGCGAAGGTCGGCTTCGAGTTCGAGCCCCGCGAGAAAAAGCCCAAAGCGGCGGCCAAGAAACCAGCAGCGGCGAAATAGCGCGAGATCCGCTCCGGACGCCAAAGTGGAGCGGGTGGCGAGACTCGAATTCGCGACCTCTTTTTGGGCAAGGATGTCAGCGCCTGCCGCCGGGCATCCGCAGCCAGCGGTGTTCGCGCTCCAGAGCTTGGATGCCCGGTTTTTCGTCGATGGAGAAAACCACGGCGTGGGCGGGTGGTCCCAGATAAAGTCCAACGATGCCGGCGCTATTCGCCGCACCACGAGTGGCGGCGCCTGCGGGAGGATCCCGCTCGAGCATTCCGAGCAGCCGCTCGCGCAGGCGGCCGACATCGCCGCCGACCGGCGGGCAAGCAACTACTAGCTTCCGATCGGGTGCCAGGCGGTCTTGAATTCGATCGAATCGAGAATCCAGTAGGGATCTTCCGCTTTGGCGCTGGCCCAGTCGGCGGGCGACAGCGCGCGCTCGGCGTAGCGCTTCAAGTTGATGGCGCTGCCGCCCCGCAATGTGACGCTGACATCCGCGTCTCCACTGCCGTCGATGATGGCATTGACATCCATGTGGCTGGCGAAATGGGAGGCCAGTTCGCCGCGGCTGCCGCTGAGCAGATTGACCACGCCGCCCGGCAGATCGCTGGTGGCGAGAATCTCGGCGAAAGTCAGCGCGGGCAGGGGGTAACGCTCGGAAGCGAGCGCGATGCAGGAATTTCCGCTCAGGATGACGGGTGCGATTAGGGAAACCAACGCCAGCAGCGAAGGCTCGTCCGGAGCGACCACCACCACTACGCCGGTCGGCTCAGGCGTGGTGAAATTAAAGTGGGAGCTGGCCACCGGATTCACGCTGCCGTAAATCTGCTGATATTTGTCGGTCCAGCCGGCGAAATAGACGAGCCGATCGATCGAGGCACTGACCTCGGCTTCGGCTTTGGCGGCGCTGGCTTCGGTGGAGCGGGTGATCTCGGCGGCGAGTTCGACGCGGCGGTTTTCCAGCATCTCGGCGGCGCGGTAGAGGACCTGGCCGCGGAGGTAGGCGCTCGCCTTGCCCCAGTCTTTCACGCCCCGCGCGGCCACGACGGCATCGCGGAAGTCCTTGCGGGAGGCGGGGCAGAAATTATCGAGCGTCTGGTCTTTAGCCGACAGCGCTGGCTGGGAACGGCCGCTTTCGCCGCGGACAAACTTTCCCCCGATGTAGAGCTTGTAGGTTTTGCGGACGTCGAGACGGTCGTTTTGCATGGGACGGAAGCCAACTATCGCGCCGAGCGGAGGTGGCCCGCAAGGCAAACCCGACAGGCAACCCGCGTCCCGCTCGCTCCGCTCGTTGGGAACGCTCTCGTACCGCTCGCTCCCAAGTCCCGCTCGCGTACCGCTCACCGCTCGCTCCCAAGTTGCACTTGGGAGCGCCGATTCCAGTGAAGCTCAGCTTCATGGCACGAGAGCGCTCCCAAGTGCAACTTGGGAGCGAGAGGCTGAGAGGCTGAAAGTGCAACTTGGGAGCGAGGCTGATCCAGCGGCCTCGCTGGCGCTCGCCCACGACAGATTGCAAATCTGCCTTACGTTGCTCCAAACAGCGCCTCGATCTCGACGCGACGCGGCATGGACGGAGCGGTGCCGCGCCGGGTGACGGATAGGGCGGCGACGGTATTCGCGTAGCGAGCGGCCTTGGCCATGTCGTGATCGAATTGCACGAGACCGGAGGCCAGTCCGCCGACGAAGGCGTCTCCCGCGCCGGTGGTGTCGATCGCCTTCACTCCGGAAACGGGCGGGACCATCTCGCGGCAGTCGCTCCGCGAGATGAAGCAGCCGCGTTCCCCCAGGGTGATGATGACGGTGAGAGCTCCCAGTTTTCGGCATAACTGATGCAACCCGGCTTGATCGAGTCGCGCCAGCGCGGTCTCGGGATCGTGCCCAGCGGTCCGCAACAGGTCGGCAAACTCGGTTTCATTGGGCGTGAGGATGCTGACGGATTCCAGGACCGCCGGATCGAAATCGGAAATCATCGGCGCGGGATTGAGGATGGTCGTCTTGCCGCGCCGATGGGCTTCGCGCAGGGTCCAAGCGGTCATGGCCGGATCGATTTCGTGCTGACAGAGGACGACACTCGCTGCCTCGATCAACCCGGTGGGGAGATCGGCGGGACGGAGCGCGAGGTTCGAGCCGAGGGCGACGATGATTTCGTTCTGGCCGGTGCCATCGACCCAGATGCCGGCGTTTCCGGTGGGATGATCTGGTTTGATGGCGAGATGGTGGTGAATGCCTTCGCTCTCGTAAAAGGCGGGCAGGGCGCGGCCAAAGGTGTCATCGCCAATCGCGCCGACGAAGGCGGTGGAAAGGCCGGTCCGCGCGCAGGCGACGGCCTGGTTGGAGCCTTTGCCGCCAGGGCCGGTGGTGAAAGTGCCGACGGTGGTCTCGCCGGGCGCGGGCAGGCGGGCGGTGTTCCAGGTGAGGTCCTGATTGAAACTGCCGACGACGAGGACGGGGGAGGCCATGCCGAGATTATCGAGGCGAAAAGCGCCGCGGCACAAGTCCGCGCGCGCCGGCTCACTTCGCCACGCCCGGCACAAACAGCACGCAGACGGCCTTGGGCACGGTGAGCGTCTCCGGCGTGGAGGCGAGGGTGCCGGTGGCGGGATCGATCTCCATCACCTTGACCTGATCGTCTGCCTGTCCGGCGACCACGAGCCAGCGTCCGCTCGGGTCGGGGCCGAAATCGCGCGGCTTGGCCACTCCAGCGGAAATATTCTGCACCACGGTGAGCTGGCCGTCCGGGTCCACGGAAAACGCCGTCAGACTATCCACCCCCCGGGTGGAGGCGTAGAGCCATTTGCCGCTGGGATGCGGACGGATTGCCGCGCTTTTGCAATTCTCCACCGGGGCGCCGTCGGGAAGCAGCGGAAGCGTCTGCTGAGGATCGAGGGCGCCGGTGGCTGGGTCGCGGAGAAAGGTCGTGACGGAAAGTCCCATCTCGTTGACCACCCAGGCGTGGCGCTCGTCCCCGGAGAAGGCGAGCATGCGCGCGCCGGAGCCCGGCGGGACCCGCGCCGGAGGGAGCGGCGTCAGTTTATCCCCTTCCAGTTTGAAAATGTGGATGTTGTCGGTGCCCAGATCGCAGGCGTAAACGAAGCGATGATCGCGGCTGGCGTAGATGGAATGCGCGTAGGGCTTGGCCTGGCGTTTCGGATCGGGCCCGGAGCCGGTGAAGGCGACCGAATCGCTGGCCGCCTCCAGCGCGCCCCCCGCGGCCACCGGGAACACCGCAATGCTGCCGCTTCCGTAGTTGGCCGCGAAGACATGGCAGCCGCGGGAATCGACGGAGACATGGCACGGGTCCTGGCCCTGGGCGGACTGGACACCGAGACGGGTGAGATAGCCATCCGGTTCGACGTGAAAGGCGGCGACCTGACCGCCGGAGCCTTTCTCCGCGGCGTAGAGCGTCTCGCCATCGGGCGAGAGCGCGAGGTAGTTCGGATTGTCGGCCTCGGCGGCCAGCCGCAGGTGGCGCAGTTTTCCCGACTCGGAATCGAGGGTGGCGGTGTAGATGCCCTGGCTGGGCGAATCCTGGGTGTAGGTTCCGAAATAGAGACGATGTTCGGCGGCGTGGGCGACGTTCATGAAAAGCAGGAAGGAGGCAAGGAGGCGGAGGGTGGGCATTTTATTCGAGGGGAAGGACGATGTAGCCGCCCGATTTCTCGTCGGGCTGGAGCTCGATCAGTTTCCGCTTCTGGGCTTCGAGCAGCAGATCGTTAAACGACCGGAAACCGTAGGCGCGCTCGTTGAAGCCGGGATTGCGGCGGCGAATGGTTTGCTTGATAAACGAGCCGAAGATTCGCGCGTCATCGGAGCGGTCTTCGCAAAGACCTTCCAGCGTGCTGACGATGAGATCGAGCGCGTCCTCCAGCGGGGGCGCGGCGGTGTCGGGGCCGGCGGGCTGGGCTTCGCGGGCCTGGGCCTGGGCCTTCTTGACTTCAGTGCGCGGACGGCTCCGGGTGCGTTCGGCGCGGACGAGATCGTCATAGTAGAAAAAAGTGTCGCAGTTCGTGATGAAGAGATCGGCGGTCGAATTCTTCACGCCCACCCCGATGACGGTCTTGGCGTTTTCCCGCAGCTTGCTGACCAGCGGCGAGAAATCCGAGTCGCCGCTCATGATGACGAACGTATCGACGTGGCCCTTGGTGTAGCAGAGGTCGAGCGCATCGACGACCATGCGGATGTCGGCGGAATTTTTGCCGGACTGGCGGACGTGCGGGATCTCGATCAGCTCGAAAGCGGACTCGTGCAAACCGCGCTTGAAGTCGCGATATCGCTCGAAGTCGCAGTAGGCTTTTTTGACGACGATGTGCCCGCGCAGCAGCAGCTTTTCGAGCACCTTTTGCACATCGAAGTTTGGGTAATGGGCATCCCGCGCGCCCAGGACCAGATTTTCCAGATCGAGGAAAACGGCCATGGTGGACTCGGCGGAAGTTTCGGGCATGCGCAAAACGGTAGCGATCGGAAGAGCGCGCGCCAAGGCGGCGTTTGGGCGGAAATAGACTTTCCATCGGACCTTGGCATCCGATAATCGACCGGACTCCCGGCATGAAGAAGCTGATCATCCAAATCCCCTGCTACAACGAAGAGGCAACTCTCGGCATCGCGCTCGACGCGCTGCCGCGCGAGGTCGCCGGTTTCGACATCGTGGAATGGCTCATCATCGACGATGGCAGCACGGATGGCACGATCGAGGTGGCGCGGAAACATGGGGTGGATCACGTGGTGGAGCTCGGCGTCCATCGCGGGCTGGCCAAGGGGTTCATGGCAGGTTTGGACGCAAGTCTGGCGGCCGGAGCCGACGTCATCGTGAACACGGATGCGGACAACCAGTATGAAGCTCAGGATATTCCCAAGCTGGTCGCGCCGATCCTCGCGGGCGAAGCGGAGATCGTAGTGGGAGCGCGTCCCATCACGCAGATCGAGCATTTTTCGCCGATCAAAAAACTGCTGCAGAAGCTCGGGAGCTGGGTCGTCCGTATGGCGAGCAACACCGATATTCCCGATGCGCCGAGCGGTTTCCGCGCGATGAGCCGCGAGGTGGCAATGCGGCTGAACGTCTTCAATCAATACACCTACACGCTGGAGACGATCATTCAGGCGGGGCAGAAGGGGATGACGATCATCTCGGTGCCCATCCGGACAAATCCCTTCCTGCGGCCCTCGCGGTTGATGAAGAGCATCCCGGCCTACATCCAGAGGTCGATTTTCACCATCTTCCGCATTTTCATGACCTACAAGCCGATGCGGTTCTTCGGCTGGCTGGGCGCGATTCCGTTTTCGCTCGGGTTTCTGCTCGGTCTGCGCTGGCTCTATTTCTTTGCGGAAAACGCGGAGCGCACCCGCTTGCCTAGTCTGATTCTGGTGGCGATTCTGATCATGACCGGCGTGCAGCTCTGGGTGCTCGGGCTGGTGGCCGACATTATCGCGGTGAATCGGACGCTGCTCGAGGATATCCAGCTCCGCGTGCGGCGGCAGGCCTATGAGCGCGAGCGGGAGACGGCCGATTTCTCCTGAGACTTTTCTATGAGAGACCTATTCGCCCGCGAGGCGCTGGCCCAGATTCCGAAGATCCTGACCCTGCAGGACCGCGATCCCCACAGCCCGACCTACGGCTGTTTCGACCGCAATTTCTGGCACTACAAGATCATCGATTTTCCCAGCGGGATGTCGCAGGAATTCGTCTGGCCGCTGGCGCTGGCGTATGGATGCGACCTGCCGGGGAATCGCTACTTCCAGTGCGAAACCCTGCGGGACTGGATCGCGGCGGGCATCCGCTACGCCGCCCGCAGCGCGCACGCCGACGGCTCGTGCGACGATTATTTTCCCTTCGAGAAGGCGGGCGGCGCGGCGGCTTTTTCGCTGCTGGCGTGTCTGGAGAGCTATGCGCTGCTCGGGCTCGACGATGAGGAAATGCGGACTTTTTTCCGAAAACGGACGAGCTGGATGGCGCCTCATCACGAGAGCGGTCGGCTGACGAACCACCAGGCGCTCATCGCGCTCTGCCTGGAACGCGCCGGAAAAATACTGGGCACGACCGAGTGGAACGCGGCCCGCGAGACCCGCATCAACACCGTGCTTTCGTGGCAGAATCCGGAAGGCTGGTTTCAGGAATATGAGGGATGCGACACCGGCTATCACACGCTCACGATCGGTCTGCTGGCCGAGCTGAATCGCATCCGGCCCGACGCGCGCATCGGCGAGGCGCTGGAGCGGGCGGTGCGTTTCGTGGCCGAGTTCGTCCACGCCGACGGCTCGTTCGGCGGCGAATACACCAGCCGGAACACCTACAACTTTTTCCCGCACGGCTTCGAGATGGTCGGCTCCTGGTTGCCGGAAGCGCTAGCGGTGAACGATCGGTTCGCGCGCGGTCTGGAAGCCGGTCTGGCACCTTGCTACGCGGATGACCACATCATCGGGCATCACACCTGGAGCTACCTGCTGGCCTGGCGCGAATGGCGGAGCGAGCGTCCGACAGTGCCCGCGCGGAAGACAGGCCGGCAGTGGTACGAACAGTCGCGGCTGCTGATCGAGCGCCGGGGGGGCGCGGAGCTTTATCTGGCGCTGAATAAGGGCGGCGTCTTCCGCTTTTTCCGAGACGGCAAGCTGATCGCTTCCGACACGCAGATCTCGCTGCGCCTGCGCGGACCGAAGAAGATTCGGACGGCGGTGGCGCATCTGGTCGATGATTATGCGGTGGAGCTGGGCGAGGATCAGGTCACGATCCGCGGCTCGCTCGGCTGGGCCAAGCACAAGCAGATGACCTCGCTCAACCTGCTCATCCTGCGCGGCGTGATGCTGAGCGTCGGGCGATTCAATCCGGACCTTATTCGGAAGCTGCTCCAGAAAATGCTCATCACCGGCAAGCAGGCGGCTCCGGCGGGATTCCAGCGCACGATTCGGTGGGAAGGAGACAAGCTGATCGTGGAGGACGAGGTGAATGCCGACGACTGGCCGGCGGTGCTCGACGCTGGCATCGGTTCCTCGCAGACCTCGATCTACGTGGTCATGAGCCGAACCTATCAGCCGGGGCAACTGCAAGGATGGCACGACCTCACACCGCAGGTCCGGAAGCTCGGACCTAGCGAGCCGCTGCGGGTGCGCCGCGAATTCTAAGAAAAATGAACTGTTTAAAATGGTTTCGGGTAGCGCGGGCGCCCTCGCCCGCTGTTTCCGGCGCCCCGCCGGGAACATCTCCGTCCCGACGGCACCAGCC
>JBGTNO010000213.1:0-5414 GCA_041743065.1 Chthoniobacterales bacterium | reverse complement strand
TCGACGAAATGCTGGCGCGGCTGGAGGACTCCTTTGCCCGGCTCGCGCGTTTCTCCGCCGACCTCGCGCACGAATTGCGCACGCCCATTCAGAACCTGCGCGGCGAGGCGGACGTGGCGCTCACCCGCGCGCGGACCGCGGAGGAATATCGCGAGGTCATCGAACTCGGCATCGAGGAATACGACCGGCTGGCGCGGATGATCGACAGCCTGCTTTTCCTCGCGCGGGCGGAGAATGCGGAGATGCGCATCGAGCGCACGGATTTCGATGCCGGCGCAGCCATCGACGACATCCTCGACTTCTGCGAAGCGGCGGCGAGCGAGCAGAGCATCACGCTCTCACGCACGGGCGACGCGCGGCTGAGTGCCGATCCCGCGTTGTTCCGCCGCGTGCTCACCAACCTCATCTCCAACGCGCTGACCCACACGCCCGCGGGCGGCCGGGTGAGCGTCTCGGTCCGCAGCCCGACCGAAATCGCCGTGGCAGACACCGGCCGCGGAATCTCGCCCGAGCATCTGCCGCGCATCTTCGACCGCTTCTATCGCGCCGACGCCGCGCGCGGTGTGCCTCCCGATGGCACGGGTCTTGGCCTGTCCATCGTGCGGTCGATCATGGACCTGCACGGCGGCGCGGTGACGATCGAGAGCCAGCCCGGCGAGGGCACGACCGTCACGCTGCGGTTTCCCGCCGTTTCCGCCTCCGCAGAGTATCCACCGCCGTGAGGCAGAGGGTCAGCCACGCCGCACCTGCGGCGAAAGCGCCGAGCACATCGCTCAGATAGTGCGCGCCGAGATAGATGCGGCTGAAACCGACGAGCAGCACGACGAAAGACGCGGCCAGCACGGCGAGCGTTTTCCAGCGCCATCCCCGCAGGGCAACGACGGCGAAGGCGGCGAGCGCGCCGTAAAACAGCGCCGCACCCATCGTGTGGCCGCTGGGAAAGCTGTAGCTCGTCAGCGTGACGAGCGGATTCTCGAAAAGCGGGCGCTGCCGGTGGAAGACGTGCTTGAGCAGCAGATTCAGCAACGCGCCGCCCGGCACGGCGAGCAGCAAGGTGAGCAGCCGATACCACCAGCGCTGCCATGCGAGATAAAGCGCGGCGACCGCGCTTGCTCCAGCGAGAAAGGCGACGGAGCCGAGGAAGGTGATCGCCAGCATGATGCGCGTCAGCCACGGGATGGCGTTGGCGTGGAGAAAGTCGGCGACCTGCCGATCGACCAGCGTGAGCGGGTCGCCGGTCAGCACGTCCTCCGTGATCCCGCCGAAGAGCCAGCACGCGCCGAGAAGCAGCAGCGCGCCGGCGGTGAGATGCAGGCCGAGATAGCCTTCCGGCGAGAGGCGGCGTTGCAGCCAGGCAAGTTGCGGTGCGAACCGCTTGCGGAATTTGCTCATACTCGGATGCGTGCTGAGTGCCCGCCATTGCTCGCGAATTTCGCGTTCGTGTAGTTCATCGGGTTGTGGATTGCGCATTCAGTTCATGCAGCGTCGGACGAGCCATGCGACCAGCCCGATCGCGGAAACCCAAACGAGCGCGACCAGTGCGACTCCAGCCCATTTCCAGTGCGAGGGCGCGGAGAAGGTCGAAGTGCGCGCCCGCTCCCGGCAGCCCGCCATCACGTCTCCGGGAATCATCCGCAGAGCCAGAGCGATGCCGAGCGGCAGCAGAATCAGGTCGTCGAGATAGCCCAGGATGGGGATCGGATCGGGGATCAGGTCGATCGGGCTCACGGCATAGACGATGATGCAAACGATCAGCCAGCGCGCCATCCGTGGCGTCCGCGGATCAGCGCCGGCGAGCCACAGCGCGTGCAGCTCGAGTTTCAAACGCCGGGCCTGCTTTTCTAATGAATCAATCCACTTCATCTATACAATCTGGTCTCTGAGATGGCCTTGGCGTTTGGGCTGTCACTAGATATGGGGAAAGTGGCCGCCCGCGACGGAGACGATATTAGCGGCGACGACGATCCAGATGATCCCAATGAACACCCACAACGCATCTGCCGTGAATCGATTCCCTTTGAAGGCGATGCTCGGCCCTAGATCCGCAATCGGAATGGAGCAGACATAGAGCCATGGGAGAAACAGCGTGAGAGCAAAGCGGGCGTTATCTGAGATTGCCGCAAACCACGAAAACAGAAGGATGTAAGCGGTGAAGAAACAAAGGCAGAAACCGATCTCGAATGGGAAATTGCGCGCAAGTGCTGCCGCTTGTTTCCATCGCATGGCTATCACCGCGACAGCGGCCAGCAGATAGAGCAGCAGATACCTGCGATACTGATCGACCCCGAACAGATTGCTCAAAGTGCTTCGCATCCCGCTTCCAATTCTCTGGGCAACTTGCGCCGGAGTGTGTTCGCGCCAGTATTTGGCGGCGCTGGGAACTTGATCCGCCGGCATGTCCGGCCAGCGATAGCGGTCGTGATGACGGCCCGGCCCGGCCTTGGCTTCGGCGAAGGAATCGGCCCAGATGTAGATGGACGAATTGACGTTGTACAAATAGTGGCCGAAGGCGCGCTTGCTGTTGGCCAGATAGGGCCAGGTTATCGCGAGAAAAAGGGCCGGAACCAGGAGTAGCCGGCCAAGGCCGATTGCGAGATCGCGAAGGCTGCCCGAGCGGTTGTCGCGCCGCCGCCGCCAGAACTCGAAGAGCAGCTTTGCCGCGGCGAAGGTGAGGAAAATAGCCAGAGCGGGTAGAATGGAAGCTTTGGTCAGATGAGTGAGCCCCGTCATCACTCCAGCCATCGCCGCGATCAGCCAGGTCGGGCGGGCAAGCATCCTCAGAAACAATATGAATGAGACGAACGCGAAGAGGTAGTAGAGCAGCTCCACTTGCACGTAACCCGCCTTAAATAGGAACATCCCGAATGCCGCTGTGAGATAGAGGGTGAAGCAATGCGCGGCCGGAAACCACCACCGGCAGAGATAGAAAACGATCACGAGTACCGCCATCGAGAGCAGGATATTGAACCGCTTGCCCCGCTCGAAAAACGCCTCGCGGCTCATGCCGTCCTCATGGATCTTCGAGAGCAGGTAAGGATAGACCGGCATCCGATCGCGCGGTCCCATCTTTTGATAGTTCGAGTCCAGCATATTGACGGCGTAGTTGAGATAGGCGCCTTGATCGCCTGAATCTATGTCCCGGTTATCCGTTAGGTGTGCCGTTGCCGCGATGTAGTAAATGCCCAGAGACACGAGCAGCAGCACCCAGGCGGCTTCGCGGCGAATACGTGGCAACGAAAGTTTCATCATTTGAGAATTCGGTTTTCTTTTTGTTTGTCCTTCTGCGGCTTCGGATCGCTCCGGTAGCCGTAGGCGAAGCGATAGTAGTAGCGGCGGATCACTTTTCCTTCGCGTTTGAGCACACCTTCCTTGATTGGCGTCAGCCGTTCGACCCGCCGCTTGATCTGCTTGCGCTCGAGATCCTTTGGCTTCCACGCGACCAGAACCAGGGTGCGGCCCTCCAGCGGCGGAAGCGGGAACCAACGCTCATACATCAGGCTGGTGGTGCCGAAGAGATGCGCGCCGGAGGTCTCTTTCACCGACTCGAAATGATCGGGATCATAGAAGGCCAGTTGGCTGGTGATGAAGTAGCGATCCATGCCGACGATGAGCGGCTCCTCCCCGATCTCGCGTTCAAGATTCTCCTCGATCTCGTCAATCTGCCGCCCGAAATCCCGCCAGCCGACGGGGACGAGTTCCATTTTGTCGCTGTATCCGAGACCCGGCAGGCCGAGCACGAGGTAGTGAAAGACCGCGCCGTAGAGCAAAACGGCGATCATGATCGTCGGTCCCCAGGTTGCTTGCGCCAGCGCGGCCAGCCGTCCGGGCCGGCCAATCGACACGATGCCGAAGGCGACCGCCGGGAGCACTGCCAGCCAGAGCGGTCCCGTCCATTCGAGCTTCACCTCGTGTCGCAGGCTGAAGGTGACGAAAACCGCGAGCGGAACGAGCGCGAAGAGTCTGATGAAGAGCGTCTGCCTCGGCGCGTCCGGCCTTTCGCCGGCTGCCGGGTTCCTCCGGGAAAAGAGCGCGATCAGCGCGGCGAGCAGCCCGGTTGGGGTCAGCAGAACCAGCCCGGAAGCGATCAGCTCGTGCAGCGAGAATTCCGGTCTCTCGGCGAGTCGGCGCGAAGTCTGGAACGCGAATGACGCCCACTCATGGCGGGCGTTCCAGATGAGGACGGGCGAAAAGATGGCCAGACCGAGCAGTGACGCGGCGTAGGGCTCCCATCGCCAGAGCCAGCGGCGCGAAGCGGGGTCGAGCATGATAAATAGCAGCGCTGCGGGAGCGAGCGCGCCGATGGTGTATTTGGACAACATTCCCAGCCCCATGCAGAGGCCCACGCCCCACCAGGCTCTTGCGCGCCGGGCAACCAGCGCACGTTCGAGAAAATAAAGCACCCCCGCCCACATCGCGGTGAGCGGCGCGTCGGGCATCATCAGGAACCCCGCCATGAAGAAAAATGGCAGGAGCTGCATGAGCAGCAGCACGGCCAGTGCGCTCGATTTGTTGAAGAGATTCCGCGTCAGCCGATAGGCGAAGAACGACGCGACGAGCCAGCAGCCAAGCGCGCCGATGCGGACGCCGAACTCCGTGTTGCCGAAGACCCCGGTGCCGAGCCGGATGAGCCAGGCGACCATCGGCGGATGATCGAGGTATCCGATGTCGAGATGCTGCGAATAGTTCCAGTAGTAGGCTTCCTCCGGCAACAGCTCCGGCAGGCCGAGATAGAGGAAACGCAGCACGAAAAGGTAGGCCGTGACGCCGAGGCCAATCACCCGCCAGCGCATGCCCGGCCCGAAGCGTTCCCCGGACGACGAGAGGCAAAAGGTGTAGCCCGGCAGGGTGACGCTGGCGGCGGCGGCGATGGCGAAGAGGATGGAAATCTGCGGCGGCCAGCCGGCCTTTTGCGTCAGCAGCGCAAGGACGCCGCCGCGCAGGAAAACAGCCATCAAAGCGACGACCAGCAGATGCCAGTGCAGGCGCAGGTCGCGCGTCCGCGAGAGTCCGGCGAGAGCGGGTCGCAGCTTGAGGCCATAGTTCACCGCGAACGCCGCGAGAAAGCTGGCAATCTGCGCCGTGCCCAAGCCAGCGCCGAGGGAGAGCAGGGCGTTGAAAATCAGCACATCGGCAAACAGCCCCGTCGCGGCGACAAAGCCGAACCGCGGCGCGTTTTCCACCGGGAGCCCCGTCAGCGCGAGCAGCCGCCGGAGATAGGTGAGAACGATGCCCGGCTTCATCTTCGAGCTGCCGCAGGCGCGATCCCGGAAGACGATCGGCACTTCCGCCACGCGTAGCGCGTCGCCGCCGCGCATGAGGAGTTCGAGACCGATCTTGAAGCCCGCCGCGTCGGGCGGGATGTCGAGCAGGCGCGCCCGCCCGACGGCGAAATAGCCGGAGAGCGCGTCCCGCAC
>JBGTNO010000212.1:0-5370 GCA_041743065.1 Chthoniobacterales bacterium | reverse complement strand
GCTAGCAGGCTGGCCGGTCGATGGGTTTGCCGCGTCGATCCGGTGAGAAAATTTCGTGGCGAATCGAGCAGAGGTGGTTTGTCGGTGGACAGCCCGAGCTTTAAATCCAAACACCGGCTAAGCATGTAGAAGCCAGAGGCTGAAAGCATGAGGACAGGGGTTCGACTCCCCTCGCCTCCAGGCTTCGCCCTTCGCTGTCGCTCAGCACTACGCCCGGGCGAGCCAGGCCATTTTTCGCGTGGAGAATCTTGTGGACGACAGCGAAGGACGAAGCCTGTCCCGGCGAAGCGCAGCGAACACGGACCTATCCCCGTGACATTTTCCTACGTCTATCTTTTGATCAGTGAGGCCGATTGTGCCCGCCACTACGTCGGCTTGACGGACGATTTGAAAGACCGCATCCGGCACCACAACGCTGGTGAGGTTTCCCACACCGCAAAATACCGCCCGTGGCGTGTGAGTGTCGCCGTCGCTTTCGAGGACCGGACCAAGGCAGCCGAGTTCGAGAAATATCTCAAAAGCCACTCCGGCCGGGCCTTCGCCAAGCGGCACCTCTGAGAATGGCGTCAGCCAATTCATTCGCTGCACCCTTATGATCTTAGAAAAATCCACGTAACACAGAAAGCTTCCCATGAAACGGCTCGGACGCTTTTTCCCTCCGCCGAGGTGCGCCGCAAGCATGTGGAGGCCGAGAATGGCCGGCGGTGTTAATTGCGACTTGCCGCCGTCGCTCCGTGCGGCCCACGCTGGCGTGTGTTCAATATCGACGACCTCCCCGCCCGATTGAAATCGATCCGGCATGAGATTCGCGCGCAATATCTGGAAGCAGATGGTTCCCGCCCTTGGATCATTGGGTTCTCCGGCGGCAAGGACTCCACCCTCCTCCTGCATCTCGTCGTCGATACGCTACTCGCCATTGCACCCGACCAACGCACGCGGCCCGTGTATCTTGTTTGCAACGACACCCTTGTCGAGTCGCCCGTCTTTCACGGCTTCGTCGGGAAAATGATCGCCCGCATCGAGGAAAATATCGGTGCGCTCAATGTCCCCGTGCAGGTTGTCCGCACCCATCCGCTGCCGGAAGAAAGCTTTTGGGTCAATCTGCTCGGCCGCGGCTACCCGGCACCAAACCGTACGTTTCGGTGGTGCACAGATCGGATGAAAATCCGCCCCACCTCCCGCTTCATCCGCGAGCAAGTTAGCAGCGGTGGAGGTGCGGTGCTCCTTCTCGGCGTCCGGCGCGACGAATCCGCCACTCGCTCGGGCAGCATCACGCGCAACAGTGCAAACTCCATCGGTCGGCTCACACCTCATTCCGATCACAAAGGCGTCTGGATTTTTTCTCCTATTCAAGACCTCACCACCCAGGAAGTCTGGCTCACACTCATCAGCGCCCGGCCACCGTGGGGCGGCAACTACGACGATGTGCGGACGCTCTACAAAAACACCCTCGGCGGCGAATGCCCCTTCGTGGTCAGCAACGACGACGCGCCCTCGTGCGGCAGCAATTCCGCCCGCTTCGGCTGCTGGACCTGCACCGTGGTGGAAAAGGACAACTCCCTCGAATCGCTCATCACCATGGGACACGAAGAACTCATCCCCCTGGCCGATTTCCGGAAGCGCCTGAAAACCGTCTCCGAAACGCCCGGCTATCGCAGCAAAACGCGCCGCAACGGCCAACCCGGCCTCGGCCCGCTCACCTACGAAGCCCGCGCCATGCTGCTGGAAGAATTGCTCGCGATCCGCGAGGAGACGGGGATGCCACTCATCTCCGATCACGAAGTTCGGTTGATCCGCGAGCAGTGGAAGCGGGATGAAATTGAGGATCTGTTCCGAAAGCTGGCCGCTTAGCCCGTGGGGGAATGAGCGCGACTTCACCAGAGGCAGTGCGGTGGCTCGGGAGTCTGAGCGCGCTCAATGTCGATCCGGCCAAAAAGACGCGGACCATTGGAGCGGCACCGCATAAACCGCTGCTCCTGCTCATCGTTTGCAGCTTGGTGGAAGAAGGCGCGCTGTCTGGTGGCTTGCTGCACCGCGATGGGGCGCTCGCTTTCCGCTTCGGCACTTACTGGCGCGTGGTCGCAGATCGCCGGCGAACGAAGCCCGATTTGCGGCTGCCCTTCTACTACATGCGCTCAGATAAGTTTTGGCAGCCGCTCGACGCCCAGGGACACCCAGCCGAAACCTTTCAGAGGGCCGTGCTCGCGCAGTTCGACATGTCGTTTCTTGTCTGTCTGCAGGATGCAGAGTTCCGCACCCTCGCGCGCCGAACATTGATAGCGAATTACTTCGAACCTACCGAACGCGCAGAACTCTACGGCCTGTGCGGGCTTCCGGTTCCGCCCGATGACATCATCGCTGCTGATGCCACGCGCTTCTTGCCCTCCGACAGCGAGGAAAAGAAACGCGACGCGAAGTTTTCCGTCCGCGTGTTGCCCGCTTACGACTTCACCTGCGCGCTCACTCGTTATCGGATGCTCGCCATCGACGGCAAGACGCCGCTCGACGCTGCGCACATCCACCAGTTTAAGCGGGGCGGCACTTGCCATCCGACTAACGGTCTCGCCCTCACGAAAACCGCGCACTGGCTCTTCGACTACGGCTTTTGGTCGCTCGACGACGACTGCCGCGTCCTCGTTGCGGCGCACAAATTCGACGAAGCTGGCGAAGCTGCGCACCTGCTGAAGTCACGGGCCAACGCAACGCTTTTCTTGCCGATCAACCCACTCTTCAGGCCCGACCGCGCGAGCTTGCAGTGGCATCGAGAGCGGCATGGGTTCGCTGCGTGAGTTCGGCGGTTCGTCCACCTGTGAGAAGTTTTCCTGACCGTCGTTGTTCATCTGGAATGTTTCTGCTAAGACTCCCATCAAATGCGCTCCGCCTCCTCGTCCACTGAGCTGTTCACCATCGGTTACGAGTCGCTTCGTCCCGCTCTTCTTCTCGAGCTTCTGAAACGCAGCCGTGTTGAGGTGCTACTGGATGTCCGCGCGCTACCCGTCAGTAGAAAGCCTGGGTTTGCGAAGAATGCGCTTGCTGAATTGCTGAATGCCAATGGCATCGAATACCGCCATGTGCCGGAGTTTGGTTGCCCGCGGGACGTGCGCTACGCCTACCGCGACTCAGGCGACTGGGCGCGCTACACGAGGGAGTTCATGCGCTTCTTAAAAACGAGAGACAACGAACTGAATGAGTTCGCGGATTTCATCGCAGAGAGTCGGAGTTGCCTGCTTTGTCTCGAAGAAGATTTCAATTTTTGCCATCGCAAATACGTAGCTGAAGCTCTCGCCGATCGCGTGCTCGGAGGAGCCCGCATTTCCCATCTCACAGGCCCAATCCAAGGTCGAGTTGTGGTTCGACCGGCTTCGATTGCGGCTTAGGCGGATAGATCAGCCCGACGATTAGCCATTGGTTTGGGAAGCGGTGAATGGTGCCCATGAGGAAGAGCAGACGTTTGTTGCCGAACTCGATTTCGAGCCGTTGCCTCAGCAGTTGATCGCAATTCGGTTTCCCGTGGCAACGCCAGTAGAGTGCGCCGGCTTCCCAATCCGTGATCTTGTGTCTCAACCGCTCCACACCATCCGCCGTTTCAATTTCGTACTGGTAGTGAAAATCGAAAGGTACCTTCCGCAGCGGTGCGCGGGCGCGGACATCAGGCGTATCGAAAAGACCATCGCGCGTCAGCTTTTCCATGTCTTCCGGGGTCCACTCAGGCTCTTGGACCGGTGTGATGTCGAGGGCGACCAACCGTGTAGGGCACAGAATCCCCAGCGTCTCGCCTGAGGTTTGCCGCCGTCGCTCCAGCGCGTCGAAGCTAGGGAGAATGTGCGGCTCGACCCACGGTAACCGATCCGCCCAACCGTGATCGGTGCTGATTGCGACACCGGTTCGTTCCAGTGAATCGACATCGATCCGTCGGCTCTCGGGACGTTGGTCTTTCGTCGTCGTCCGTACGTTGGCGTTGATCCATTCCCATTTTGGGAAGCGATTGCTGCCGTCGAGCAACCTGAAAGGCACTGGAAAGATCCGTCGCAGCTCTCCATCGGCGTTCACTGCCGCGACACATGTGGTTTCTCGATACTGACTGCTCGGTGAAGGATAGGTCTTCGTCAGAATCAAGAGTCGCTCCCGTTTGTAACCGCTCATGGGCAGATGGTTAAATTAGCTGAGTTGTTTTTCCAAGCCGCAATCGCCGGTATCGACCGCGAGGTGGGGCAGAAGTTTTTCGTGGATTTCGACCCCGCAGCCAAGGAGTCGGTGGTGCGGCCCAACCGCTTTTTTGAGGAATAGCCGATGACTCTGGATTTCAAGGATGCGGGGTTCAAAGGCTCGTTCACGCCGACGGAAACGGCGTTCGGAGTGGAGGAGGTTTTGCGGACGAAATTTGGGGTTGGCAATCGCTACGATGCTGCCCAGCTCATGCTCGGGCGTTCGCTGGCCGCGCCGCCGCCGGGTCCGCGTTCGCTGGCCGCGGGAACTGTTTTCGCCAAAGCAAAATCGCTGCCGGGTGAGCTGTTGTTCAGCGGAGAACTGGACTTGTGGATCGCGCTACTCGTACTCGATGGCGAGCTCGGCGTGGGCGCGAGAGTGGAAGACTTTCGCGCGCTGGTGGAGGCGCACTGGCACCGAGGCGCGCTGCTCGTGCGCGAAGATCTGGAGCAATGCTCCGGCGACCCGGCCAAGCTGGCGTCCCTGCTTTCCGACTATCTCCCGGAAACCGGCAGTGGTGCCGGCCGCACTGGCGGCAGCCCTACACCAGGCGTGACCGGCGAAATCCGCCTGAAAGTCGGCAGCGTAAGCCGCACGCTGGCCGGGGATAAGCCGGTGGACTTTGTCATCAACGGGCCGGCCGTCTCACCGCATATCGCGCTGATGGGACGCTCGCGCAGCGGGAAGACGACGACGGGTGTGCAGATGGCGCTCGACCTCATGGAGAAGGCGCGCATTCCGATGCTGCTCATCGACCCGAAAGGCGAGTTCGTGGCCGACGGCGAGATTCAGGGCAAGCTGCGCGAACTGGGCACGCGCGTTCGCTGCATTGAAGCAGGCCGCCAGCCGGTGCCCCTCGATTTTCTCCCGACGGCGGAAGTGGGCAACGTAAGTATCACGAACGCGGCGATGCGCCTGCGCGACTCCATCGCGCTTTGCTGTAAATCGCCCGGCGACATCCAGCAGGATTTGCTGCGCGGGGCCATCGAACGCGTGATCCGCGAGGGCGACGCACACGATCTTTCCTCCATCCGCGACGCCTATCTGGATGAACTCGCGCAGGCCGGGAAAGGGCACGACAGCATCGTCAGCCGGCTGAATGAACTGACGAGCATGAACTGCTTCACGCCGGAGCTGAGCCCGGCGGAGTTCTTCAGCCAGTCG
>JBGTNO010000211.1:0-5063 GCA_041743065.1 Chthoniobacterales bacterium | reverse complement strand
CGCCAGATCACGGCGGCGCATCCACCGCATCGCGCCGAGTCCGATCACTCCGCAGAGAGCCATCGCGCCCGCCAGAGGCATCTCCGTCCCATGCGCCATCCGGGAGATCGCCAGCCCCCCCACCGCCCCGCCCAGATATTGCGCCGTTCCCAGCACCGCCGAAGCCATGCCCGCGTTTCGCGGATAAAGATTGAGCGCCAGGGCGCCGATGTTCGGAAACATCAGCCCGATCGTCGCCAGCAGGACAAAAGTGAGGCCGAAAAACGACCATAGCCCGCCCCATCCCGTCGCCGAAACCAGCACCAGTCCAAGACCCGAGACCGCATTGACCAGCCAGCCACCCAGCAGGATCTGCTGCGAGGACATCGTGCGCAGCAGCACGTGATTCAGCTGCGCCAGACTGAAGAGCCCCACCGCGTTCAGCCCGAAGAGCACCCCAAACATCCGCGGTGACACCCCGTAAATCTCCAGAAAAACGAACGGCGATCCCGAGACATAGGCAAAAAGCAGGGCCGCCGTCACCGCGCCGAGCAAGGTGTAACCCACAAATTCCCCGTGGCGCAGCACCTCCCCGTAGCGGCGGAGCACCGCCAGCACATGACCGCCCTGACGTTCCTCCACCGGCAGCGACTCCGGCAGCATGAAGGCCGAAAGCACCAGAGCCAGCACCCCGAACCCCGCCTGCAGCCAGAAGAGCGCATGCCATTCGAAATAATTCAGGAGCAGACTGCCGATGGAGGGGGCCAGCACCGGTGCCACCCCGACGACCAGCATGATCAAGGTAAGCGCCTTCGCCACCGCCTTCCCGTCGAACAGATCACGCACCATCGCCCGCGGCACCGCCTGCCCCGCCGCTCCGCCCGCTCCCATCACCATGCGCGCCACGAAAAGCGCCGTGACACTTTGCGAGACCACGCAGACCACTGCCCCGATCGTAAATAATCCAAAACCCCACAGCAGCGGCGCGCGCCGACCCCAGCGATCGCTCAGTGGCCCGATGAGAATCTGCCCCCCCGCCAATCCCAGCAAAAAAGCCGAAAGCGTCAGCTCCACCTGCGACACCGGGACGCCCAAATCCGCCGCCATCGTCGGAAAAGCCGGCAAGTAGAGATCGATCGCCACCGGGCCCACCGCCGTGAGAAATCCCAACACCACGATCAGCTTCAGATAGAGCCTGCCCGCCGGTTTCAGCGACAAGTCAGGCACGGGAGATTCAGGCATAAGAGGGATGACCTTCGCTCAGCTTTGCCCAAAGACAAATCTCCCGAGCGCGAGAGTCAATCGAGCCAAAAAGGCTTGCAATAGACCATTCGTCCTTTAAGTATGCGCACCCTTCGCGGCAAAAATCCTGAGTAGCTCAGTGGTAGAGCGGTCGGCTGTTAACCGATTGGTCGTAGGTTCGAATCCTACCTCAGGAGCCATTTTGCGAGTCTCTAATTGTCAGGAACTTCCTTCTAAAATAGGGCCGTCGAAAAGCGACATTGCCAGCGACGCGACAGAGGCGCCACCATTCGCTCCAGCTCCGCCACCACCGCGGCACTACCCGTTAACGCGACACATTCGGCGAGTGGTATCTCTTTCAACCGGAGATGAACGTGCAACCTAAATACCGAATGTATCGCCGCAGCAATGGGGCCTACTACTGGGAGGAGAACCAGACGCAGAAACAGGGCAGCCTGAAGACCAAGGACAAGCGGATTGCCGCGCACCTGCTTGATGCCATGAACGAGGCGCAACGCGAGCCCGCTTTGAACCTCGCAGTCGGCCGCGTTTATCTCGCCGCCCATGACCCAGCGCTCCTGGCAGGCCGTCATGGATGAAATGGCCACCCATGGCATCCCCACCACCCAGGATCGCTGTCGGCGAGCGCTCCGCAGCAAGGCTTATGATCCGATCCGCGCGAAGCCGCTGGTCGAGACGACCGCCGACGACTTTCTCAAAATCCTCCACGCCAACGGCAACTCAATTGGCCACTACCTGCGCTGTCTCCACAATCTCGCCGTCAATCTTGGATGGCTGGCGTGGCCCGTCCTCCCCAAGGCCGGTTGGCCGAAAATCAGGAGCGTGAGCAAGCGCGGCATTACGCCCGAGGAACACACCAGCATAATTGCTTCCGAGCGCAACCCGGAGCGACGGGCCTACTACGAGTTGCTTTACGAGACGGGCGCTGCGCAGACCGACCCGGCCAATCTCAAGGCCGAAGACATTGACTGGCGGAACGGCATCCTCGCTTGTCGCCGACAATAGCTGGGACCGCTCAGCGAACCCGCCCGTCTGACCATGGGCGCCCGACTTCGCGCCCTCCTTCAATCGCTACCGCAGAAGGGCGATCTCTTCCTCACGATCAAGAACAGCGGAGCCAATGCCCGAGCCACCGAGTTCCGACGCCGATGCCGCCTCGCGGGGGTGTCGGGCGTCAGTCTGCACAGCTACGGCACAGTTGGGCGCAACGGGCCAAAGCCTGCGGATATCCCCAGAGGTTCGCCCAGGAAGCACTCGGACACAGCAGCCGGGCCGTGCCTGAGGCCTACGCCAGAGGCGCCGTGGTGGTGTGTCCTGCCCTCGACGAATACGAGAGCAAGATCATTCCCTGGCGACTGGAACCTCTACAGTTTGCCAAGGAGGCACTCCGATGATCGAAATCTCGACCTTGCCCGCTCCAAAGGAATCAGCCACATTGCCTGAGTTCAATACGGAGACGACACCCTTGGAGCCCACTGATATTCGCCTGCAGCCCGCCTACAGCGTGAACGAAGCCGCTCGCTTGCTCTGGTTGAATCCTTCCACCCTCCGATCTTGGGTGGCCGGCCGGGATTATCCAGCCGCGGGAGAGCAGCGCCGGTTCAGGCACCTGATCGTTCCTCCTTCCGGAGGCCCCGTGTCCCTGTCTTTCATTAACCTCGTCGAGGCACACGTCCTGAGCGCTCTTCGCCGCCAGCACAAACTCGACCTCGGGAAGATCCGGCAAGCGCTCGATTACCTTCGCCTCGAAATGGGCTCAGAACGTCCGCTCGTTGAACATCGGTTCGAAACCGATGGGATCGACCTGTTTGTTGAACACCTGGGACATCTCGTCGCCGTGACCGCCGGCGGTCAGACCACCATGCGCGAAATGATTTCCTCGTATCTCACTCGCATTGAATGGGGGCGGGACGGCCTCGCCACGCGCTTCTTCCCATTCACCCGCACGAACATGAACGCCAACGATCCCAAGATGATCGTAGTGGATCCCGTCCTTTCCTTCGGGCGTCCCAGCATTCGGGACACGGGGATTTCTGCGGAAATCGTGGCCGAAAGGTATCAGGCCGGCGAATCCGTCGACTTATTGTCGAGCGACTACGGCTGCGGCAGGGATCAAATAGAAGAGGCCGTGCGCTGTGCCCTCGCCCTCGCAGCCTGACGAGTTTTTCGTCGAGCGTTCGCTTGGCGCGAAATTGATCCTGGAAGAGCTTCGAAGGGCGGGTTGCATCGCCCATGGACACGCCGAGCACTTTGCGCCCGAGTGTCCGGATACGGAATGGCTCCGGGAGGTTGGACGCAGGGGCTGGATGGTCCTCACCAAGGACGCCAGAATTCGTTATCGGCCGAACGAGAAACGGACGCTGCTCGACTCCAACGTAAGAGCTTTCATTCTCACCGGAAAAGGAGGAACCGGAGCGGACATGGCGCAAACCTTCCTAAATGCGCTCCCAGCGATCCGACGACTCGCGGAAAGCACGAGGCCTCCTTTTATTGCCCACGTCTGGAACAGCGGGGAAGTGAAGCTCATGGAAGGGCCGCTCATCCGCTGATCCCAATCTCGACTTTGCCTTCTCTTCTGCCAACAGTTGGGATCATCTTCTCACGCGAGGCCGTAATGCCTGATTCCATTTTTAACTTCGTTGCCAACGACAGTCAGGGGCGAAAGGTTCAAGGTCGAATTACCGCAAACAACGCCGATGCCGCAGAATACCAGTTGGTCGCCAAGGGCTACAGTATGATCGTCATCGAGACCTTTTATACCCCTGGCGACTCAGGGGAGGCGGAAACGACAATAGGTTTGCATGGGTAAATCGGCGATCGAGTCCGAGCCCATCGTCGAGAGCTTCTTCCGGTCCGGTCGTTGCGTTGTCCCCAGTAATTCGAGAGTGCCCGCGTCGCCGGGAGAGCCATTCACGGCCGGTCAGCGAACCTCTACCACCATTAAACATTGAGCGTGAGGAATTCGAAGTTAATGATTCTTCATGCCGCTTGTTTCCGCTCTTGCCGACCGACTCGGGCCGGATCGCGTTCTGACCGAGCGCGAGGACATTCTGCCCTATGGCTTCGATGGCACCGCGACGCTGCGGCAACTGTCGGCGTGCGTCGTTTTCCCGCGCGACGCCGAAGACGTTTCTTTCATTTTGAAACGAGCCCGCGAGGAACGTGTGCCGGTCGTCACGCGCGGGAGCGGCACCGGTCTATCCGGCGGTTCCGTGCCGCTCGCCGGTTCCGTCGTTCTCTGTCTGGTGATGATGGACCGCATCCTCGAGGTCGATGCCGCCAACCTCACTCTCCGGGCGGAAGCGGGCGCGATCACGCAGCAGATTTACGAAGCGGCGGACGCCCGGGGTCTTTTCTATCCACCCGATCCGGGCTCGATGAAAATCAGCACGATCGGCGGAAATGTGGCGGAAAATTCCGGCGGGTTGCGCGGTTTGAAGTACGGTGTCACTCGCGACTACGTCATGGGTCTGGAAGTGGTGCTGGCCGATGGTTCCATCTGCTGGCTGGGGTCGAAGTGCGTCAAGGACGTGGCCGGCTACAACCTGCGCGACCTTTTCATCGGCAGTGAAGGCACGCTGGGCGTGGTAACGCAGGTATTGCTCAAGCTCCTCCCCAAGCCAGCCGCGAGGCAGACTCTCCTCGCCACTTTTGGCGCCATGGATGCCGCGGCGGAAACCGTTTCCGCTATCATCGCGGACAAAATCATTCCGTGCACCCTCGAGTTTCTCGATCAAAAAACGCTGCAATGCGTGGAAGACTTTGCCAAGGTCGGCCTGCCCCGCGACGCGGCTGCCATCCTGCTCATCGAAGCCGACGGG
>JBGTNO010000210.1:0-5773 GCA_041743065.1 Chthoniobacterales bacterium | reverse complement strand
CTTCCGCGAGCGTGGCGGCGGCTTTGACCGCCTTTTTCACGGTGGCGGTGGCGGCTCCGCTGCCGCAGATGAGGCTGAGCGCGGAGAGCGACGGCGTCTTCTCGTCGCGGTAATCCTCGAACCGATACTGCCCGAGGATGGCGCCCTCGACGCAGGCGGCGGCGTGGGGCAGGTGGCGGCTCACGTCGAGCACGGCGCGGCGGACCTTCCACTGGCGCAGCCGGGAGAAGGCGGTGGAGGCGGCGTTGCGCAGGATTTCGGAGGTCACCTCGCCGGCGTCGCCCAGGCCGACCAGCAGGCGATTGCCGTCGTGAAGACGGAGGAGATGGTTCCTTTTGCCGGCAAATTCGGGGGCTTCCACGCCGGGGAAAGTCTCCCCGGAAGTCGCGAAGCCGATGCGGAGCGCTTCCTTATCGGACTTTTCGCGTTCGACGCATTGGATCTTCATAGGGCGATGACTTTCGCCGTGAAGATGTCGGGATCGGCCAGCAGTTCGGCGATCACTTTTTCACTCGGCGCGGTGTCGAGATTAAGAATGGTGAGCGCTTTTCCGCCGGCGGCCTGGCGGCCGAGAGTCATGCTGGCGATGTTCACCCCATGCGTGCCCATGAGCGTGCCGATCTGACCGACGATGCCGGGGCGGTCCTTGTTTTCGAGCAGGAAAAGAATGCCGGAGGGCTTCGCTTCGAGGTGGCGCTCGTTGATCTTCACGATGCGCGGGCGCGAGCCGAAGAAGGTGCCGGCCACCGAGACATCCTCGCCGCCGCACCCGGCGGAGACCTCGATCAGCTCGGTGAAATCGCCGGTCGAGTTGTTGCGCGTTTCCGTGACGGTCAGGCCGAGGGTGCTGGCGAAGGCGGCGACGTTCACACTGTTCACTTCCGCGCCGCCCGCGAGCTCGAGATAGCCTTTCATGACCGCGCGGGTGATCGGCGTGGTGTCCACGTCGTTCAGTTTCCCGGAATAGTTGATGTTCAGACGCTCGCAGCGTTTGGGCGCGTTCTGGGAGAGAAAACGGCCCAGCTTTTCGCCCAGATCGAGGTGCGGCCCGATGGCGGCGAGTGTCTTGGCGTCGAGGTTCGGCATGTTGACGGCATTCCGAACGGTGCCTTCCAATAGCGTGGCGCGGATGGCTTCCGCGATCTCGATGCCCACGCTCTCCTGAGCCTCCGCGGTGGAAGCGCCGAGGTGCGGGGTGAAAACGATGTTCGGCTGATCGCGCAGCGAGAACTCGGCGGGAGGCGGCTCGACTTCATACACGTCGAGCGCGGCGGCGGCGACCTGGCCGGATTTCAAGGCGTCCTCGAGCGCGGCTTCGTCGATGAGGCCGCCGCGCGCGCAATTGACGATGCGGACGCCGGGTTTGCAGAGAGCGAGCCGGCGGGCGTCGAGCATGTGCCGGGTCTCGTCCGTGAGGGGCATGTGCATGGTGATGAAATCCGCGCGACCCACGATCTCGTCCAAATTATCGATCAGCTCCACTTGCAACGAACGGGCGCGGCTGGCGGAAAGATACGGATCGTAAGCGATGACCCGCATCCCGAAGGCGATGGCCCGGCGGGCGAACTCGGTCCCGATTCGGCCCATGCCGAGAATGGCCAGGGTCTTATTATAGAGCTCGACGCCCTCGAATTTCTTCCGGTCCCAGCGGCCGGCTTTCATGGTCGCGTCGGCCTGGGGGATATTCCGCGCGATCGACATCATGAGCGAGAAAGCGTGCTCGGCGGTCGAGACGGTGTTGCCGCCCGGCGTGTTCATCACGATGATGCCGCGGCGGGTGGCGGCTTCCACATCCACATTATCGACGCCGACGCCGGCCCGGCCGATCGCTTTCAATTGGGTGGCCGCCTTAATGACCGAGGCGTTGACCTTGGTCTGGCTGCGCACGACGAGAGCCGCGTATTCGCCGATGATTTCCAGCAGCGCGTCCTCTTTCAGTCCGGTGTTGACGGTCACCTCCAGATCGCCACCGGCGGAGAGAGCTTCCACCCCTTTTTCAGAAATGGGGTCGGCGACGAGAACCTTGGGGACTTGCATGAGGCAGGCAGAGTAAGGAGGCACCGGAAATGGTGTCAAGTGGAGGGGAGGCGGATGGGCGTTGGTCCTGGGAAATGGGGACCGCGTCCCGCGAACACACCTCTGGAGCGTCGCCGCGCTCGTGGCCTGCTCTATTCGAAGAGTGAGGCAGGCTGTCTCCCGCCGGTCGAATCCATTTCTCCGCTGGAGAGGAGATGAAAGCGAAGCGCCTCGGAGGTGGGTTCGCCCCAGCCCCGGCCAACCTGACCCGCCTGCAATCGCTCACCCCTGTCCACGGATGACCACCTCCAGCGTCGTGGCGTCGAAATCGGTCGATTGGTTTGGCAGACAGAGCAGCTCAACCACGGTGCCCTCGCGGACGGAGAGATCGAGGTCGAGTCCGGCCTCCGCCGGAGCGGCACCGCCCACCGCGACGGTGCCCACCCGCGAGCCGTCTTTGAGCACGGCAATGGTAACCCCATCGCCCTCGCCGCCTATCTTGCAATAAGCCTTCAGATGGATCTCCGCTTTCACCGGGCTCACCCAGCGCAGAGCCGGCGCGAGCGTTTCCGATTCCGCCTTATCCGGATGGAAACCGCCCGGGGAGATCTTGAGAAAGCCCGATCCGCTTCCCCACTCATAGCCCCACATCGTCTCCACCTGGCTAAGCGGCTGAAAGCTCGCCGGATCGAGCGGGGTATCGAAAGAGGCGTTGTCTAGTTTGTGATATCCGTAGAACCAGTGGCGGTCCCCTTGCGTCTTGCTGTAATCGTCGGGCCATGCGGCCAGCACCGGCCGAGCGTCTTCAATTTCTCGAAGGTCGGTGATCGGTCCGCGCAGATAGAGGGCATCCTCCGTGAGTTCGATCGTGGCCTCACCGTCCTTCAATGCCACGGCGCAGGTTCCGCCCATCAGGTCGGTCACTTCGAGCGGACCCGGCGCTTGAACCACGATCCGAGCCGGTCGGGTGGCCCAGCAGACGCGCACCTCCTCGCGGTCGCCGCTGAATTTATAAACACGCGCCTGACTATACATCCGCTCCGCCTCGCGCCCGGTGAAGGTCTTTCCGCCCAGTTGACGAATCAGATTTGCATAGGCGACATAGCTGGGAGCGACGGCATAGCGGCCCATGCCGGAAGCCTCGTCGGCGTGATGGCGCAGCAAACCCATGCTGACAAATTCGGCGTGATCGCTCGCCAGATACCAATAGATTTTCTCAACTCCGGCGGAGAGAAGAAGGGTAAACATACGCGCCAGGTAGCGCGCGCCCTCGGCTCGGCCCCGCTCAAACATCCCGCGTCCGGTCTCCCAGTCGTATTCCGCCTTCGAGGGTCGCCCCGTCTCCGTGACCCAGAGGGGTTTGTCCTTTCCGTGATTGTATTTTCGAATGAGCGAACGCAGCTCGCCGATCTCCTCGTCCACTCCTTCCGGGCGCTCGCGGTAGGGATGGATCACCACGGCGTCCAGGTAGTCCAAAGCGCCCCGCCGGAAAAGCCCGTCGAAATAGGGCAGAGGAATCAGCACCGCCGCCCCACCCAGCACCCGCGCGTCCGGCCGGCTTGTCTTGATCTTGCCATAGGCCGCTTTCAACATGGCGGTGTAGAGTTCGCAGCGCGCGTCCAGGCTTTTGGTCGCGGCGAGCGGAGCCCAGGAGCCATTATACTCATTCCAGATCTCCAGCCATTTGATCTGCTTCCCGTAGTGATCCAGCACCGCTTTCCCATAGTCGCCGTAGGCCGCGCACTCCTCGGGAGTCACCGGGCCGCCGGCCTCGCCGTGCAGCTTGTTGCCGAAAGTCAGCGCGATGAGAGGATCGATGCCCGCTTCGCGACAGGCCCGCATATAGGCCTCCGATTTTTCGGAAAATGTATAGACACCCGGCGTCCGCTCGACATCCGCCCAATAGTGCTCGTCGCGAATACTGCTGATCCCGATTTTCTGCAAGACCGGCAGCAGCTCTGGATTCATGCCCTGGGCAAAATGAGTCATCACGCCGAAACGCGCTTCGTCGAAGCGATTCGGGCTGATCAGAGCGAAGCTCGTATAGAGATCCTCGCCCGCCGCGGTGCGGGCGCGCACTAGATAGTAACCGGGGGAACGGACCACCGGCTCGATGCCGGCCTGTCCCTCGGTGACTTTCGCCTGGCCGCTCTCGATTTCGTTTTGCCAGAAATCGGTCACGCGCCAATCGACGGTGGCGGTCGCATCGGACAGCCGCAAGCGCACCTGCTGATCGGTGGTGAAGATGTGGCCCAGCTCCGGGGCCGACCACCTTTCCGCGGCCCGCGCGAAAAGTTGACTAGTCACGCCCAGAGCGATCCAGATCCACCATCGCCCGGCGTGGAGGCGGCGTCGGTTTTTCATTGCTCGCGAAGGAAGCGCTCCAGGACCAGTTCGATGAGCTTATTCAGACAGGGCATCACGCTTTCGCCCTCGGTGGCGTTGGTGAAGAAAGTCGGGCGGGGCGGGGAGCTTTCCCGATGCAGGAGGTATTCGAGATAGTCGTGCCGGGCGAGGTTGGGCAGATCCTGTTTGTTATATTGAAAGACGAGCGGAACGCCGGCGAGAGGGCGGTCCTGCTTAGCTAAATTTTCCCGCAGATTACGCATGGCCTGAACGTTCTGCTCGACGCGGGACCACCGCGGATCGACCACAAAGGCGATCCCATCCACATCGCGCAGGACGAGCTGGCAGGGGGTATTCAGGCGCACGTCGCCGGGCACGGTGTAGAGCAGAAGCTTGGTCGTGAAGCCGTCCCGCAGCGGCGGCCGGTCGGGCGTGAACTCGAAGTAGAGCGTGCGGTCCGGGCCGGTCTCGAGCGTGATGAAGCGATCTTCTTCCAGCTTGATGGCATGCAGGATGCCGCGGAGGCTGGTGGTTTTGCCGGCATGGGCGGGGCCGAAATAGACCAGCTTCAACTGGATCTCCCGCCGGGCGTAATCGATGAGAGACATCAGTGTTGCTGGGCGAGGCTGGCGACGGTGGCGAGGGCCAGGCGGTGGAGGCGATCGGACGGCGGGAAGTCGTGGTGCGCGACCAGGAGAAGGATGGTCCCGCGCACCCAGAGCGTGCGGTATCCTTCTTCATCCGGCACGGTGAGGACGTCCTCGGAGGCGGAAGTTTTCGCCATTTGATGCGCGTTCTCGACGGTCAGATCCTCCGGCAATGGGCCGCTGGTGAAATCCTCGCCGTCGATGATCAGGAGCACGGCTCGCGCTTTCGTATCGAGGCGGAGGGTTTGCGCGATGGTCCACGCGTCAAAAGTCTCATGGCGCTCGAAGATGCGGTTCAGAGCCTCCTGATCGAAGGGGGAGGGCAGGCCGAGCGAGATGGGTCCGGCTGGGTTGCGGGGGATCAGATGGCGCGTCGAAGCGGGCGGCTCAGGCGTGGTGGAATGGACGTTCAGCGGGCGGGTGGAGGGATGAAACGGCGGTGGTTCGGGTGTGGATGGGGCGGTGGGTGGCGTGATCGGCGGGGGCGTCGGAGCGCGGAAAATGGGGGGCGGTGAAAAAACGGGGGTGGGATTTGGGGGCGGAAGACGGACCGGAAGGGGTGCGAGCGCTGAGCTCTCTTGATCGCGCTCGAGGGGTGGCTGAGTCGCACTATTTCCCGCAATGGACTCTGGTTGCTCGACGGGTTCGGGTACGGGTACGGGTTCGGGTTCGGGTTCGGGTTCGGGTTCGGGTTCGGGTTCGGGTTCGGGTTCGGGTTCGGGTTCGGGTTCGGGTTCGGGTTCGGGTTCGGGTTCGGGTTCGGG
>JBGTNO010000209.1:0-8378 GCA_041743065.1 Chthoniobacterales bacterium | reverse complement strand
GCCAGCAGCGCGCCCGCCGCCGCCAGCAGCGGGGTCGGCGCGGAGCCCGTCAGGCGCAGGATCGTCTCGAGCAAAAACAATCCCGCCGCCGCCTGTGTCAGCACCAGCATGATGACGAGCGGCCAGTGCGCCGGCTCGACTTTCAGCTGATACGCGTCGCCGGACATCAAATCCTCGGGCAGAGGCTGGCGGCTGCGGTAACGAGTCGTTGGTTTTGTATAGTCGGAATCAAAGGCCCCGGGCACGAGGCGGCCTTCTCCTGCCGATTCTTTTGCGATCACGTCGATGCGGATGGCTTCGTTCGGACAAGCCGCCACACAGGCGGGCGCTTCATCGACCGCCAAGCGGTTGAAGCACATGTCGCACTTGCGCACGATGCCTAGTTCTTCGTGATACTTCGGCACATCGTAGGGACATTTCAGAATGCAATACTGACAGCCGATACACTGATCATCCAAATGCCGCACGATGCCCGTCTCGGCGTCTTTCTCGTAGGCCATGACCGGGCAGCCGTTCAGGCACGCCGGATCGACGCAGTGATGGCAGGCCGTCGTTACGGTGTGCTGGACGGGCTGCACCGTCGTTCCACCGAAGAGCACTCCCACATCGCGCCAGCTCTCGCCGGGGTCGAGGCCGTTCATGCTGTGGCAGGCGCTGACGCAGGCTTTGCAGGCCGTGCATTTGTCGAGATCCACCGCGAAGGCATACTGTTGTCCCGGCTCCGGGCGGCTGAGCGGGATGAGATCGCGATAGTATTGTTCCTGCTCGATCCGCCCCGCCTCGTGCTCGCGCGAGAAGCGCGCCACCGGCGTCATGAGGCGCTGTTCCGAGAGAAGCTGGTCGATCAGATTGACCGTGCCGTGCAGTGCCGTCACGAGCTGAACATCTCCAGCAGCGCGGTCTGCTCATGGCGGCGGGTAAAGCTGGCGAAGTCCTCCGCGACCTCCCGTTTTTCCAGATAGACGCGGAGGACGCGTTCGATGAGGGGCGGGATATCCGCATATGCCACCGCTTTATACATATCCTTGGCCACCGCCTGTTGCTCTCCGAAGCCGCCGCCCATCACGATGTTGTAGCCTTCCACTTTTTCGCCGTCTTTTGTCACCGTCACACCCTGCAAACCGATGTCCCCCATGTAATGCTGCGCGCAGGAGTTCGGGCAGCCGGTGAAATGAATGTTAATCGGGCGGTCCAACTCCAGCCTGCTTTCGAGATAGCACGCCAACTCGACGGACTGGGCCTTCGTATTGGCCGCGGCCCACTTGCAGCCGGTGTTGCCCGTGCACGCCACCAGCCCGCCGGAGATGCTCGTCGTTGTCCAGTGAAAACCCATTGCCACCAGTTCCGCTTTCACTTCATCCAGCTTGGCATCCGACACATCGGTGATGACTAGATTCTGCCACACCGTCAGCCGGATCCGCCCCGAGCCGCAGCGGTCCGCCAGATCGGCGATCCGCCGCACCTGCTCCACCGTCATGCGGCCCACCGTGATGCAGACACCCACATAGTTTAGTCCCTCCTGTTTCTGAGGATAAATTCCGATATGCCCGTGCGGAATGACGGCAGGCCGGGGCTCACATTCCTCCCGCGGAAGGCGGATCAGCGGAAAAGCGAGCTTCTTCTGCGTTTCCCCGATGAACTTCTCCACGCCCCACTTATCGACTAGATACTTCAGGCGGGCGCGTTTGCGATTGGTCCGGTCGCCATGCTCCGCGAAGACCCGCAGCATCGCCGCCGCCACCGCGATGGCCTCGTCCGGCTCGATCAAGAGTCCGCTGTCGGAAGCGAACTGCCGATGCCCGGTAATCCCGCACAGTTCGATGCGGAAATAGATCCCCGGCTCGACCGCCTTGCCTTCGCCCACCCGCACGGCGACGAAACCGAGATCATTTGTCTCCGCCACCGTGCTGATCGCGCCGCCTCCGTCGAAGGCGATGTTAAACTTCCGCGGCAGACCGTAGAGATCGCGGTTATTAAGAATGTAGTGATGAATGCCCTTGGCGCAGGGGAGCGTGTCGAGCAGCTCCGCGCGGTCCACCCCCGCCGTGGGCGAGCAGGTCACATTGCGCACGTTATCCACGCCCGAACCGCGCGACGTCAACCCGAGCTCCTGCAGGCGGATGAGGACGTTGGTGATATCGCGGGGCGCGATCTCTCGAATCTGGAAATTGGCGCGCGTCGTGATATCGGCGTAACCGCCGCCCCAAGTGTCGGCCATATCCGCCAGACCCCGCAGTTGATAGCTGTCGAGCGCTCCGCCCGGAATGCGGCAGCGCAGCATGAAGGAATTCTGGGCCGGCGCGACGTAGAACAGGCCGTGATAGCGGAAACGAAACGTCTGCTCCGGGTCCGGAAAACGGTCATCCGCCGCGTGCTCCAGCATCCGGCCCCAGATTTCGAGTGAGTCTTCCTGATGTTTCCAGAGTTCCTCTTTGCACAGGTCGGAGACGGGGGTGCCGTGGACCGCTTCTTCGCGGGGTTCCGCCAGATTCGGCCCGGCCTGGCTGGCGTCGCTCGTCACTTCCCCATGGGCCGTGTGACCGGCAAAGACGCCATAGCCGTCCCGCTGCGAAACGCCCGCGAGGAAGCCTTGCAGATACTCTTTTTGATCTGGCCGGAACGGCCCGGTCGAGGGAAGGAGGTTCATGGGTGATTAATAGACATCGCGCTGGTAGCGCTGGTTTTTCTTGAGGTTGGCGACATAGGCCGCGGCCGTTTCCGGACTGCCTCCGCTGCCGAGTTCGATCACGCGGTGCAACGCGGCATCGACATCTTTGGCCATGCGGGTCGCATCGCCGCAGACATAGAAGTGCGCGCCGCGCTCCAGCCACTGGTATAGTTCCGTGGCGTGCGTCAGCATCCGGTCCTGCACATAGATTTTTGTCTCCTGATCGCGGGAAAATGCCAAGTCGAGCCGGTTGAGATGCCCGTCTTCGCGCATCGCCTCCAGTTCCTCCCGATAGAGGTAATCGGTCGCCATCTTCTGATCGCCGAAGAAAAGCCAGTTGTCGCCCGGTGCGCCGGTGGCCCGGCGGTCGTGCAGAAACGCGCGGAACGGAGCGATGCCGGTGCCTGGTCCCACCATGATGATCGGGGTTGCGCCTTCGGGCGGCAGCCGGAAGTTTTTGGAGACCTGCACGAAGACCGGCACCTCGCCGCCCAGTTCCACCCGGTCAGCCAGAAAGCTGGAGCAGACGCCTTTGCGGGTCCGGGCATTAGTCGAATAGCCGACGCGCGCCACGGTGAGATGAACCTGATCGGGAAAAGCGCGCAGGCTGGAGGAGATCGAATATAGCCGCGGTTGCAGTTTTTTCAAAAGACTAGTCAATTCAGCGGCCGTCAGTTTCGCCTCGGGAAACTCGCAGAGCAGATCGACAATCTCACGCTGGGCGAGAAACTCATCGCGCTCCGTTTTTGCGTCAGGATGAATTAGCCGCTGGAGCGTTTCACTGTCCGAGCGCTCGGCCAGCATCGCGAGCAGTTGCGGCGTGGGGCTGGTGATATGAAATTCGGTCATCAGCGCGTGCCGCAGCGCGATCTCCCCGGCGGCGATCGTGACGCCTTCCTCACCATCGGAACCGATGGCCGCGAGGATCTCCTGGACGGCTTCATGACAGTTCGAGGGCATCACCCCGAGCGCGTCGCCCGGCTCGTAGCTGAGGCCGGAGTGCGCGAGATCGATCTCGAAATGCCGAACATCCTTGGCGGAGCCGGGACCATTCAGTTTACGGTTGGTCACTAGTTTCGCGGGGAAGGGGCGCTTCCGGCTCCAGCTTTCCTCAGGCTTGGCCGCGCCGTTGGCGGTGCGCAGTGAGGCCAGCGCCGCTTTCCGCCAGGCGGTCGCCGTTTCCTCGTAATCGAGATCGCAGTCGGCGCGCGGATGAACCCGCCGCGCCCCGAGCTGCTCCAGCCGGGTGTCGAACTTTTTCCCGGCACCGCAGAAGTCGGGATAGTTGGTGTCGCCGAGAGCGAGCACCGAATAGTGAACCGCGGAAAGCGGCGGGTGATCGGCGTGGGAGATCCGCTCCCAGAAACCGACGGCGTTATCGGGCGGATCGCCGTCGCCCCAGGTGCTGGTCACGAGGAGCAGGCGCGTCTCCCCGGCGAGATCGACCTGCGCGTGCTCCGCCATGTCGAGCAGCCGGGGCTCGAAACCGGCGGCGGCGGCCTCGGCTTTGATCTGTTTCGCGATGGATTCAGCCGTGCCGGTCTGACTGCCGAAGAGCACGAGCAGCGACTCTTTCGCCGGCGCAGCCTCGATCGCGGGGGTCGCGGAGGATTGACTAGACAGCAGCCCCGCGAAAAAGCCGTTCAGCCATTCGCGCTGCTCGGGCGAGAAGGGCGCCGTCTCGGGAAGGTAGGGAATGCGGGGTGACATGGCTAGTTAAACATTGACCATTTCCGGTTCGGCGAAGCGGTCGAAGAGAAACTCCAATATTTGATTTCGCAGGGTGTAGTAGTGCGGGTCTTCCGCGACCTCGCCGCGGGAGCGCGGGCGCGGGAAGGGCACCGTGAGGACATCGCCGATGGTGGCGTCGGGCCCGTTAGTCAGCAGCACGATCCGGTCGGCCAGCAGAATAGCTTCGTCGATGTCGTGCGTGATCATGACGACCGTGGTCCGGTGCGCTTCCCAGATTTCCAGAAGCTGGTCCTGGACCTCCTCGCGGGTGAGGGCGTCGAGCGCGCCGAAAGGTTCGTCAAGCAGCAGCACCTTGGGGCGAATGGCGAGGGCACGCGCGATAGCCACGCGCTGCTTCATGCCGCCCGAGAGCTCGCCGGGCCGCTTCCCGGCGCTGGCGGCGAGGCCGACCATTTCGAGATGTTCGCTCGTGATGCGGTTCCACTCGGCTGAGCCCGCTTTGGGCAGGGTCGCTTTCACGGCCAGGCGCACATTCTGAAAGGCGGTGAGCCACGGCAGCAGCGAGTAGTTCTGGAAGACCATCATGCGGTCCGGGCCGGGTTTGTCCACTTCGCGGCCTTCCAGGATGACGCCGCCTTCGGTGGGTGAACTCATGCCGGCGATGGCGTTGAGCAGAGTCGATTTGCCGCAGCCGGAATGACCCAGCAGCACGATGAATTCCCCCTCGGCGATCCGCAACGAAATGTGCCGGAGGATGGACGCGGGAGGTTCGCCGTTCCGGCCGGGAAAGGATTTCGAGATGTCGCTGAGTTCGAGATAGCTAGTCATGACTAGGCAGCGGCGGATGTGGCCAAGGCGCGACTGGCTTCGCGGCAGGGGCTGGCGGGATAGACTTCGGCGAGGAGCTTGTCGGGGTCGGCGGGGGGCTCGACCAGTTTCCAGCGGATCATCTGATCGAGGATCCAGCGCGCTTCGCCGGGCTGGCTGGCGTTTTGCGAAAAGATATTGAAGCCGGGCACGTCGCCGGTGCGTCCGAAGCCGTAGTCGTAGGATCCGCTGAGGCCGAGCGAACTGTAGATCGGATCCGCATTGACATACTCACGGCGGGAGATGAGTTCGATGACCTCCGCGCGATGCCGGGGCTCGTCGCACCACGCGCCCGCCTCGATGACCGCCTGGACGACCTTCTGATGAATCTCCGGGTAAGTGCGCGCCCAGGCGAGCGAAGTGCCGAGAACTTTCTCCTGATGGCCGGGAAAGATGTCCAGATCGGTGGCGACGACATAGCCGAGGCCTTCGTGGACGGCGCGGGCGTTCCAGGGCTCGCCGACGCAGTAGCCATCGAGCGCGCCGGAACCGAGACTGGCGACCATCTGAGCGGGCGGCACGGCCACGATCTCGACATCGTGCTCCGGATCGATGCCGCCGGCGGCCAGCCAGTCGCGGAGGATGAGATTGTGCATGGAGGTGGCATAGACCATCCCGAAGACGGGCTTGCGCGCGGACGGGCTGGCTTCGAAGCGGGCCTTGAGGTCGGCGGCGGTCGCGACGCCTTCGTCGTGGTAACGGCGGGCGAGAGTGATGGCGTTGCCATTGCGAGCCATGATCATGGAGGCAACCAGGGGCACGGGTTCGGTGGCGTTAAAGCCCAGCGTCTTGCCGAGTGGCATGCCCGCCACCATGTGCGCCAGATGGAGGCGGTCTTCCACAATGCCATCCTGGATCGCTTTCCAGCTCGGCTCGCGGCAGAGCTTCACCCGCAATCCATGTCTAGTGAAGAAGCCCTTCTCTTGAGCGATGACCAGCGGCGCGCAATCGGACAGTGGGATGAAACCAATGCTGAGCGTGCCATCTTCGGCGCTCTCCGTTTTTGGAGTCGCTTTAGTCGTCTTATGCTTATTGAGAAAATAGAGCAGGTCGTTTCGCTGGCGATAGTAGTTGGGATGCTTGATCGCCTCGCTGCGGGTGCGCGGGCGGGGCAGATCCACCTTCATGATTTCGCCGACGCGGGCGCGCGGGCCGTTGTTCATCATGACGATGCGGTCGGAGAGCAGGAGGGCCTCCTCCACATCGTGCGTCACCATCATCACGGTGATGCGATGGGCTTCCCAGATGGCGAGAAGCTGTTCCTGGAGACGGCCGCGGGTGAGGGCGTCGAGCGCTCCGAAGGGTTCGTCGAGCATGAGCACCTTGGGTTTCACCACGAGCGCGCGCGCGATGCCGACCCGCTGCTTCATGCCGCCGGAGATTTCGCCCGGCAGCTTCCCGGCGGCGGGGAGGAGAGAAACCATCTTGAGATGTTCCTCGACCAGCGCGGCGCGTTCCGCTTTGCCTAGCTTCTTATGCACGGCGTCCACGCTGAGCCGCACGTTTTCGCGGACGGTGAGCCACGGGAGGAGAGAATGATTCTGGAAGACGAACATCCGGTCGGGTCCGGGACCGGTGACCGGTTTGCCGCCGACCTCGATCGAACCGCCGTCGCAGCCGAGGAAGCCGCCGACCATGTTGAGCAAGGTCGATTTACCACAGCCGGAGTGTCCGATGATGGAGACGAACTCGCCTTCGCCGATGTCGAGGTTGACGCCGTTCAGGACCTCGCAATAGCTGCCGTCCCCCGCTCGGAAGCGTTTGTCGGCGTTATCTATGGTGATATACGGCATGACTAGTTAGCGGGCGCTTTTGGCGTCGAAGGTAACGAGCCGCTGCAGGATGAGCATGAGCTGATCGAGGATGAACCCGAGCACCCCGATGATGAAGACAGCGACGACGATCTGGGCGAGGGTCTGGCTGCTGCCGTTCTGATACATGTCCCAGATGAACTTCCCGAGGCCGGGGTTCTGGGCGAGCATGTCGGCGGCGATGAGCACCATCCAGCCGATGCCGATGGAGAGGCGCAGACCGGCGAAAATGTAGGGCAGAGAAGAAGGAATGACGATCTTCCAGACCTTCGTCCACCAGTTGAGCTGGAGGACTTCGGCGACGTTGAGGTGATCCTTGTCGATCGAGGCGACGCCGATGGCGGTGTTAATCAGCGTCGGCCAGATCGAGCAGACGGCCACCGTGATGGCGGAACTAAGAAAGGCTTTTTCGAACCAGGGATTGGTCGGATTATACAGTCCCGTGACCAGGATCATGATGATCGGCAGCCAGGCGAGCGGGGAGACGGGTTTGAAGATCTGAATGAACGGCGCGAGCGCCATGCTGACTAGCTTGCTGGTGCCGGCGAGGATGCCGAGCGGGATGGCGATGATGGAGGCGAGGAAAAATCCGGCGAAGACCGTCCAGATGCTAGTGAAGATCTGATCGACGATGGTCGGCTTGCCGGCGTATTTGCGGTCGGGATACGTGCGGTCGGGAAACCGCTCGAGAAACTTGGCTTTCTTCTCGGCGAGTCCGGCGTAGAAGGCTTTTTCCTTGGCGCGCTCCTGCACGTGGTCCTGCCAGAGCGCGCCGGCTTCTTTCCAGGTCTGGACGGGGCCGGGGATGGAGCCGAAGCTGACCTTCACATGCTGGGCGATGAGCGACCAGGCAAAGAGGAAGAGCAGGAAGGCGATGACCGGCACGCCCACCTCCCGCAGAATCTGCAGGAGGTGGGGTCCGGGCTTCTGACCGCCCGCCAGCCGGAAAAAGGGCGAGGCCCAGCCCATGCCGACGGTTTCGAAGATATTGGCGATTTTTTCCATACGAGCGAGCGGGCGTGGTTGTCTAGTCTTTCAGTCCGACTTTGAGGGACCGGAGGTAGTCGTTCGGCTTTTTGCCGTCGTAGCTCACCTTGTCGATGAAGGCATCGGTCGGCGGGCGGAAGCCATCGGTCGGCGGGATGTCCGCTTCGGTCAGCACGCCGTCGTCCACGAGGGATTTGGCGGCTTCGAGATAAATCTCCGGCCGGTAAACTTGCTTGGCCGTTTCCAGATACCACTCGTCCGGTTTGGCCGTATCGATCTGGCCCCAGCGGCGCATCTGAGTCAGATACCAGATGCAGTCGCTATAGAACGGGTAGGTCGCGTTATAACGAAAG
>JBGTNO010000208.1:0-7443 GCA_041743065.1 Chthoniobacterales bacterium | reverse complement strand
GCCATGCCGAACCATGCCACGTTGCCGCCGAGCTGGCCGACGGTCTGGCCCTGCTGTTTGTCGCGGCCCTCGAAGACGACTAGGTTGTGGTGGGTCGTGAGCTTGGTGCGCGCGTAGTTCGAGCCGGGGATGACGTTGGCGGGGCCGTAGTAGAAGCTGAAATTTCCCTTGTCGGGATGGACGTGGCCGTTGGCATAGCCATAGCCGAAGCGCGAGGAAGCGGTCGTACCGGTGAACGGCCCGCAGACCAGCCCGAAGAAGCTGGCGCTCGCATCCCACGCACTGCGTGCCGTATGGACTCCGAGATCGTTCTGGTCATGGTGCAGCGGTAGCTCCGCCTGTTTCACCGGCTCCACCTTGGGATCGAACCAGAAGAGTGAGCGCCATTGCACGCTCTTCTCCGCGACGTGCGGGATGACTTTGAACTCGTCCTCCATGATCTGCGCGAGGAGTTGGGCGCGCCGGTCGTCGAGCCGGCTCGCGATGTAACGGAACTGCGAGGAACCGCCGAACATCCGCGGCTCGGAATCGCCGTAGGTGAAGAAACCGATGTTGCCCGGCAGGAGGGAAAAAACGCGTGTGCTCAGGTTGCGCACGGTTTCGTTATCCACGAAGGCGCGTTTGCCCTCGGTGAGCTGCTCCGCCAGCACGGCGAAATCGAAGTAGGGCCGCAAGCCGTAGTCCTGATAGAGGAAGCCTTCCATCGCGCCGCCATCCGTGGGCTGGAGCGCATCAACGGCGACGAAGTTCTGCATCGCTTCGTCCATCCAGAGCTTCGGTTCGCCGGGTTCGAGCGGGGTTTCGGTCTCGCCCCAGAGCACGGCGGCGGCCATGGCGAGCGCGCCGTAGTTGAACCAATTGTGATTCGCGGTGAACTGCGTGCCGCGCCACATGTAGGATTCGTTGGCGGGATCGCGCATCCAGCGGGCGCGCTCGACGATGCCTGCGCGGATCTTCGCTTTCATCTCGGGCGACAGCTCGTCGAAGAGCCAGTCGTAAGCGGCGCCGAGCCCGAAGATCTGCTGGGAGAGCGGGAGATCGCGCAGCGGCAGGCCCCACTCCAGCGTGGCGTTCACCCATTTCTCCAGCGCCGCCACCGCCTGCGTCTTCAGCGTGGCATCAGGCTCCAGCACGGCGTAGAGGGCGAGCGGCGCGAGCTTCTCGGCATAGGAACGAAGCGGATCCTCGGCGTCCAGATTCGGTTTCGCGGGGATCGGCTCGGCGATGATTTCGAGCACGGATTGTTTTAGTTCGTCCGCATACTTGGCATAGGCGGGATCGGTGTAGCGCCGCTTCACTTCCTCCAGCGGCGTGCCGGCGAAAAGATAGCGCGGATGCGGACCGGTGAGCTTTTCATTCGGAGCGTAAAGTTCGCTCGCCTCCGGCACGCCCAGCTTCGATTTCGCCTCGGCCCAGCGTTTCTCGTAGTCGGCGAGCAGCTTCGGTGTCCGCTCGGCGGCGATCTCCGCTCGGCTTTGGAAACGCTTCGGAAAATCGGCGGTCGCCGTCGCGCCCTCCCCAGCCACGGCGAGCGAGGGATTTTTCCATTCCAGCTCGCCCTCGGAGTTCATGAGATACATGAGCGCGGTGAGTTTCCTCGTGTTCTCTGGCAGCGCAAAAATGGACTCGAGTTTCATCCATGGAATCTCGCCCGTCGTGGGGACGACATCCTGCGGACGGCCCTGTCCATCGGGTTTGCGCTGTGGCGCGAGCCATTCGCTCGCGCCTTTGGCCGGAGCTTCGGCGATCACCTGAACCACCGCGCCCTGGCCGCCTTCGCCGAGCAGCGTCACGTTTCCGCGCACTTCGACGGCGAAGCGGATGAGCGTGCCGGGCGGGACTGGCGGATTCTCGGGGGCGAATTCGATGGCCGTGCCGAGCTGAAGCCGCGCCACGCCGTCGGACTTCGCCTTGGCGATGAAGTCGCCGTTTTCGTTGCGGAACTCGAACCCGCCTTTGCCGGCGGGAACGCCCGCCCAGAAACCGGCGGGCGGGCCGCTGCCGCGGACTTTGAGCTGGGGATCGCGGAGGAGGCTCTGCTGGGCGGAGGCCAGCAAGGGAAAGAGAATCGCCAGGGAGATAGCTAGTTTCATGCAGATAAGGATGCCGCTTCCTTTTGGAGCCATTTGCGGAAGCATTTCTGAAAGGCTGTGGCCAGCGTGTCGCCGGGCATCACGAGCACGCCCCAGCCGCCGCGCGCGGGATTGATCGGCACTTCGGGCGGGATTTGCAGCTCGCACATCTGGCGGTCTTCATCGAGCACCTGGATCGCGAACTCCACCTGGCTTTCCGCAGAGGGGCCGTCGAAACCGGGCGAGATCGCGACCGACCAGAAGCAGGTGCAGCTTTCGCGCGTGTGCGGCGATGGGATATGCACGAGCACGCGTTCGTCGCCGTCTTCGAAGGTCTGCCGGATGGTCGTGAAATTCGGGAGGTAGCCGCGCTGGCGGCGATGATGCGCGCGCTGGAGCTTGCCCGGCTGCTCGTGCGGCGTGTCGAGCGCGGGAAAGGGCGCGTTCATTTCGAACCCGTCCTCGTGTGTGGTGATGTCCATCTCCGGGACTTTGGGATTGGCGGCCTTGCCGAGCGTCGTGCCATGGGCGAAGGCGAAATGGGTCATGTCGAGATAATTCTCGATCTCGCGGCGAAACCCCGCGGCGAACTTCATCGGCGGCCCCATCACGTAGGTCCAATCCGCGTTCTCGAATTCCGGCACTTCCGGCAGCTCGTGCGTGCCGGCCGGGTCGAGCTTCACCCACAAGTAGCCGTAACGTTCCTGCACTGGATAGTTGTGCAGATGCGAGAGCGTCAATTTCTCCGGGCTCGGCTCCAGCAGCGAGGGAATGCTCTGGCAGGCGCCGCTGTCATCGAAACGCCAGCCGTGATACGCGCACATCAGCGCCCCATCGCAAACGCGGCCCGCGGAGAGCCGCGCGCCCTTGTGCGGACAGGCCACGTCGGCGGCGAGCAGCGCGCCATTTTCGAAACGGGCCACCACCAGCTCGGTATCCAGTAAAGTATAGCCAATCACTTTGCCAGGCGGCAGATCGGCGGCGTTCGCCACCGGCTGCCAAGTGCGGCGCAGGGCGAGAAACGGAAAGTGTTCCGTCAGTTGCATCCTACTGAAACGGCCCCTCCGGCGTATCGTCGGCCACTTCGATCAGTTGGAAATCGTCGGCGAAGAGCTCTCCCGCCACGCCGCTCAAACCAATGTGGCCGGCGGACCGCGCGACCCCTTCCGGCGCGGTGAAGACGGCGCTGTATTCCTTCCAATCCCCCGACACGGGCGGGGCGGGAATCTTCTGCTTCAGCGGCGCGTAGTTGCCGGTGGGAAGCACATACAGTTCGAGCAGGTTTTTCCATTTCCCGTCCCACAGATTGAGCCGCGCGGTCACCCCCGAACCTTCCTCCGGCTCTTTCGCCAGCTTGTATTTCATCTTGAAGCTGAAGCGGTATTTCTGGCCTGGCTTCAACTTCCCGGCGGCATTCGGCACGGCGAAACACCACGCCGCACGACCGTCACCGGAGGCCACCTCCACCGACAGCATCTTTCCGGCCGAGTCCGCCGCCGGCACGACGCGGAACTCCGCGTGCAAGCGTTCGGCTTCCGGCACTTCAGCGGGAGGCACTGCCTTTCCCTCGCGGTAATCGGCCAGCGAAGTCGTCCAGCCCCCCGTTTGGTTGTCGTCGATGGCATCGATGTTTCCGTTGGAGACCAGGTTGTCCTGCGCGGAAGCGCCAAGCGCGACGGCGAGGAAGGTAAGTGCGATGAATGGGAGGTGTTTCATACGTTCGCTCCTAGGGTTGCCAGCGCGTGAAGACCATCAGATTCGCGCCATTCTCCGACGGGCCCTTTGCGAACACGTCGGAGTCCTTCGCCGCCGCTTCAACGTGGCCATCGACGAAGGCCACGTTCATCTTGTCACGGTGCCGGAAGATCAGGCCGGGATACTCGTTCTCCTTCGCCAAAATGTAATTGGCATCTGTGCTCGCCACGAGGCCCGAGCTGTCGAAGACGAGCACCTGATTCCGGCCGAGATTGCGCAGAAGTTTCCAGGATTGATCGGGCCGATGCACGAGTTCGCTGTTGCGCGCGTAGCTCTGCGTCAGGTTCGGGCTCCCGCCGTTGAGGCTTTTGCCGAGATATTTGCTCTTAGCTAGGCTCGGGCACTGGAAATACGATTCTTTACCCCCCTTGCCCACGCTCAGATACGGACCGCCGGCGCTGCCGGTGAGAGATTGCCGCCAGTCCACCGGATTCTCCGCCGTCCAATCCGTCGGATACAGATTATCGTGATCGACCTTGAAGAGGTTCAGCGCGGCGGCGATCTGCCGCAGATTGCTCGTGCATTTGGTCGCATCCGCGCTTTCCCGCATCTTCCCGACGATCGGAAAAATGAGTGCCGCGAGGATGGCGATGATGGCGATCACGACCAGCAGTTCGATGAGCGTGAACGCAGCGAAACGGAAGCGGCGGGCCAAGGCCCGCGGGCGAGGGGGGAAACACATAGCAGGAAATTTTCATCCTCTGGGCGGAAACGACAACCCCCGTTCGGTTCAAACCTTTGAACGCTGTCGCAATTTAGATTCTCGCCGCCCCACCGTTGCACCCTCCACCCATTCCCCATCCACCATCGTCAGGATCGCCGCTTCCGGCAGGCCTCGCTCGTCGCGATGCATCATGCCGACGAGGGTGTTCACCATTGTGCGCCCGATGATTTCGTTATTCTCGAAGACACCGGTCTGCGGACCGTCTCTCGACGGCGTGCTCGCGTTGATCAGCGCGACATCCTCCGGAATGCGAACGCCGAGCTCCGGCAGCCACTGCATCAGGTCGTTTTCATGCGTGTTGAAGACGGCATCGATCCTGTGCCTGCGAATCCACGCCAGCACCTTTTTCGGCGTGTATTCCCTCTCGTAGTTTTCCGGCAGGAAGAAAGGCAGCGGCATCACTTCAGGGTGCTCGCGGCAGAAAGTGTCGTAAGCCGCGCCGTAGCGGAGGCCGACCCGCTCATGCACGGAGCGCAGCATGGCGTAGCCAATCCGCCGGTAGCCACATTTGTAAAGATGCTGGAGGCAGCGCATGCCGTTGCGGTAGTGCGCCGACATGACGCGATAGACCTCCGGCTTCTCGAGCGAATAGCCCGACGCCACGCAGGAAAACCGTTCCCATGGCAGATCGAGAATCGTGTGCGGTTGTGACATCGGCGAGATCATCAGCCCGCTGATACCCCTCGAATAGAGAACGGTCCCGAGCCGGGAGGCCGACAGAACGCGGGCATCCACGATGAATGTCTCGACGTTGTAACCCAGCCGTTCGGCCTGGACCTTCAACCCCCGGAGCTGCGCCGCGCCCGTATGATACCGCATCCATGCGGGGTTATCGCTCACCACCGCCAACGTGGACTGGTAGCTTTCGTGGCGCTTTACCTTCCGATAGGCATTGAGCGCGGAAAGCGCCGGGTCGGGCCGATAGCCCATCTTTTCCGCCACCGCCTGGATGCGCTCGCGCGTCTCGCGCGGCAGTTTCGGGCTGTCGCGCAAGGCGAGCGAGGCGGTGGAATAATGGACCCCGGCGGCGGCGGCGATGTCTTTGAGGGAGATCCGCATGAATGAACGTGCTGACACCCTCCGATTCAATGGATTGAATGGCAATTCAATTTACGGCGATGAATCCACTGATACGGTGGCGGCAATTCGGAGCACCCAGCTTCGGTCTTGCTGGACCAGTCCAGCCCTGAAACAGAAATCCGTAACTCCCATACCCCATGAAAATGTTCCGTTATCTTCCAATCCTCGCCCTTACGGGCTTCATGCCACTTCCGGCTCACGCCATATTGATCGGATTTGAAGCCGCCGAGAGTTATCAGGCAGGCGAAATTGTCGGACAACCCGACAATGGTGCCACCGCTAACCCCGCGGTGGATGGAAACTGGACCGGAACCATCGGCATCGGCACGGTGGAAACCACCGGCGGAAATCCAACCGGCCATCTCGACATCACCCACGATGGAACAACCGGCGATAACTTCGGGGCGGTCAATTTCGCGCCTTCCAGCACCGATCTTGGTGGCGCAACGTTTCCCCAAAGCATCGACTTCAGTTTCGATCTGCGGCTCGACAGCTACGATGGAACGACGAACACGAACTTTGGAACCATCCGTTTCCTGCGCGACGCAAGCGGGGCTAACCAGGCCAGCGCATTGAGACTCGGGTTATCCTTCAACGGAAGTGTTCAAATCGTCAGTGGGACGTTCGGTGGGGGCAACACCAACATTGCCACATTCAGCAATTCAACTTCGTGGGTAACGTTCAGCGGCACCGCAGACTTCACAAACCAGCAAACCACACTTTCGATCAACGGAAATCCCGTCAATAGCGGAAACCCGTTTGCCTTTGCGAATCCGTCTGGCACCGGCTCCGACGAGTATGGGATTGTCAACGTGTCCGTCAGCAACTTGGCCGGCACCTACTCGCTCGACAACATCTCCCTGCAAGTCGTTCCCGAGCCCAGCTCCTTCGCGATGCTCCTTGGCGGCTTCGGAATGCTGGTCGGTTTCCAGCGTCGGCGCCGGTCATCCTAAGCTCCTTGGAGATTCACCACCGCCGTGCCGCCACCCCCGCAAGGGGCTGGCGGTACTTTAATATTAGCGGGAGGAAAAGTACCCTGAATTGTCGGTAGAGGAAATTGGGGAACGGTCTTCTCTCGGGTGCTGGCATCTGAACTGAAGAGAATGACGAAATTACGAGGGTGGGGGAGTGATCTTAGCATGTGCTCCCTGTCCCGAAGGCCGACGATCTGGCCGGAGCGCCCGAATGGGCGCAACCCATCATCGCCGCCGCCATTCGACTGCATCTCTAGTTCCCGCGGGAACCATCGCGGCGAAAGCCGGCGACGACGGACAGCCGCTCAGAAAGCGCGCGGAGCCTGGTGCAAGCCCGTGGCACAAGCTTTCAGCTTGTCATCCAAACCCGGAGCCTCCGGCTCTGAACCGTTAGATTAACGACGGCACGCTGGAAGCGTGCACTCCCTTTTTCCAGCTGCATCGTTAGGGCTCCTACCAGTCCCGGACCTTTTCCTGGTTGGTCTTGTCCTCGAACTGGCCTTCGAGTTCGGAGCGCCCGCGGACTTCGCTGAAACTGAGCAAGGAAAGGTCCGGAGCTTCGCCCTGCTGCGGCTGGTTTTGAGAGTCGGCTTGGCCGGGCGCCGCCGGGTCCGGGCTTTCCTGGGCGAGGGCGGTATCGAGCTGGCCCCGTAGTGCATCCAACTTCTGCTGGGCTTCCTGCTCCAAGGCGGCTGCTTCTGCCTGGCCGGCGTCCAGTGACTCGGCTTGAGCAAAGCTCTGGGAGGCTTTCTCCAAGTGCCCGATTTGTTGCTGAAGCTGCGCCGCCAGCTGCTTCTGATTTTGGGCGGCTTCCGCTGCCGCTTCTTTTGCGGCCATG
>JBGTNO010000207.1:0-7894 GCA_041743065.1 Chthoniobacterales bacterium | reverse complement strand
TGGATCGCGAGCGGCTGGTCGAAAAAATCACCCGCGCCGGCGAGGTGCCCGCCTTCAGTCTAGTGCCCCCCGGCACCGCCGGCTACCAGCCGCCCGAGGGACTGCGCCCCGATCCGAAAGAAGCGCGGCGCCTGCTCGCCGAAGCCGGTTATCCGGGCGGGAAGGGATTTCCGCTGGTCCATTATCTCTACGATGAAAAGGCGCTCAATCAGGCCATCGCGGTGGAGTTGCAGGAAATGTGGCGCCGCGCGCTCGGCGTGAGCATCTCGCTGGGGCGGCAAGAGTGGAAAGTGTACCTGCGCTCGATGAGTTCGCTGGATTACGACATCGCGCGGTCGAGCTGGGTGGGGGATTACAACGATCCGAACACCTTCCTCGACATGTTTGTCACCGGCGGCGGCAACAACCGCACCGGCTGGAGCGATCCGGCTTACGATCGGCTCATTGCCGAGGCGGCGCGGTCCACGGATGAGCGGCGGCGTTTCGAGATTTTCCGAAAGGCCGAGACGCTGCTCATCCGCGAGGCGGCGCCCATCTGCCCGATCTATTTCTACGTGGGAATTCAGTTTTACGATGGCGATCGGCTCGGAGGCATCCAGGCCAACCTGCTCGACGAGCATCCGCTTAGCGCCATGTTCTGGAAAAAGAAATGAGAGAGCGCCTGGTCTTTTTTCTCTACCGCCTGGCAACCGGATTGATCGCCCGGCTTTCGCTTCCGAGGGCTTTTCGAGTGGGCGAAATACTGGGTGCCAGCGCCTGGATGCTGGGCGGCGCGTATCGCGGCACGGTTCGTCGCAATCTGCGGATTGCCTTTCCGCGGAAGAGCGCCGGGGAGATCGACGAGCTGGCGAAGGCCCATTTCCGGCAGCTCGGCGCGAACATTTTCTCCAGCATCAAGGTCGCGGAAATGAAGAGCGCGGAGATCGACCAGCACGTGGAGATCGAGGGACTGGACCGGATGAAAGCCGTCTTCGCCAGCGGCCGCGGCGTGGTCATGATGATCAGTCACCTGGGGAACTGGGAACTCTTCGCCCAGTTGGCGCATCATCTGCCGGGCCGGGAGCTGGCCACCATTTATCAGCCGCTCGGCAACCGCCTGATCGATGCCGACATCCGCCGGACGCGAGGGCGGCGCGGCGTGCAGCCGCTTAGCCGCAGGCAGGGTTTCGCGGTAGCGATGCGGATACTGAAGGAAAAGGGGCTGGTCGGCGTGCTCGTCGATCAGCATGCGGGCGATGGCGGGATCTGGGCCCCGTTTTTCGACCGGCTCGCCTCGACCTCCCCCCTCGCGGGCATTCTGGCTCAGAAGACGAACGCCGCAGTCGTGCCCGTGGCGATTTACACCACGGGCTCCGCGCGCTGGCGCGTGGTGGTGAGCGACCCGCTGCCGCCCGCGGCGGACGCCAACACGCTCACCGCCTCCATCAATCAGGTGCTGGCGTAGCAAATCCGCGTCAGCCCGGCGGACTGGTTCTGGGTGCACGAGCGCTGGAAGACGCCGCGACCGGCCTTTCTGCTCGCGCGCTATCATCGGGGGGTGGCGTTTCCCCCGGGCTACGACCGCGACCGGTTGCGGCCTTTTGCAATCCTGATCCGCTCGAGCAATTGGCTGGGCGATGCCGTGATGAGCGTGCCCGCCGTGCGCGCGATCAAAGCCGGCCGGCCCGACGCCCGCGTGACGATCCTGGTGCCGGAAAAGCTGGCCGGTTTCTGGCGGGGCCTACCCGAGGTGGACGCGGTCGAGACCATCGGCTCCCAGGAATCACTCTGGAAAGTGGGCCGTCGGCTGGGTGATCGCTTCGACGTGGCGGTGATCTTTCCCAATTCGCTCCGCACCGGCCTGGAACCTTGGCTGGGGAGGATCCCTCGGCGGACGGCCTATCCGGGACAGGCCCGGCGGTGGCTGCTCAATCAGATTTTCGAACCCGAGCCGGCCGAAGCCGTGGGGCCGCCTTCGCATCAGGTGAATCGCTATCTCGATCTGGCGAAGTGGCTGGGAGCGGAGATGCTGGCCGGACCCGAGGTCGGGTCGAATCGGACCCGGGGCGCGAAGGCGCGCATCGGAATTGGCCCCGGCGCGGAATACGGCGCGGCAAAACGTTATCCCGCCGAGCGATTTCTCGAGGCCGCGCGGTTGGTGGGCGAAAAGCGGGAGGTGGAGTGGACGCTTTTCGGCGTGGCCGCCGATGCGCCGGCTGGCCGGATCATTACCGAAGGCCTGGGGGAAAAATGTCGAAACCTGATCGGGGAAACCACCCTGGAGGAATTGCGGACCGAGCTTTCCCATTGCGACCTGCTTCTCACGAACGACACTGGGACCATGCACCTGGCCGCGCATCTCGGAGTGCCAGTCGTGGCCGTGTTTGGCTCGACCGAGCCCGCGCTGACCGGACCGCTCGGCGATGGGCACACCATCGTGCGCCGCCATGTCGAGTGTTCGCCGTGTTTTCTGCGCGAGTGCCCTCTGGATTTCCGCTGCATGCTCGAGCTGGAGCCCTCAGTCATTGCCTCTGCCGTCTTGGAGCACATTCGCGCCCCAGGTCCCATCTAATGGCGCCAGCCGCCGCCAACCAAGCCAACCGGAAAACCCCGCCAGGCGCGGTCTTGCCAAGACTCTATCGCCTATATACCTCCGCCGGTCGTCCGCCCGGTCCGCATACCCAAGCTCCCCGAGAACCGTCTCCACCTCCAGCCAGGCCGGGCGCTTTCCTCCCGCCACCCCATACGCGGTCTCAAAACTGGCCGCTCAGTTAGGCTGGCAGCCAGCCGATGCCGGCCCGCTTTCCTCCTCGCTTCACCTGGAACACATGACGCTGCTCTGGATCAAAATGGGGCGCTCTTTGGGCAAAGGACCGAATTTCGTCTGGGCGATGCTGGAACGGTGACCGGGGTTTTGATCATTTGAGGTCGGGCAGTGAAGTATTACACCGCGCACCTCGTCAGCTCTTCGCCCTGACAAGCGTCGTGAAGTCTCGTTCGCGGAAACAAATGTTTGACATCGGCCCTCCAGTAGTGCATATGCACATCCAATGACTCCGCGGCTTGACTTCGATTCCATGGAAAACTGCGTCTGCTTCAATCTGCGCTGGGTTTCGCGCGCCTTTTCGCAGTTCTTTGTTTCCGAGCTGAACCAACACGGATTGCTCCCGACCCAGACGCCCATTTTAGCCGCGCTCGGGGAAATGCCGCAGGTGAGCATGGCCGAACTGAGCGACTGGCTGGGGATGGATCGCACGACTTTGGTACGCAACCTCGGCCCGCTCGAACGCGATGGCCTGGTGCGGGTGGCGGGCAAAGGTCGTGGCGGCAAGGTCTCTCTCACCCTGACCCGGAAAGGACGAGGAGCCTTGCAAAAATTTCTTCCCGACTGGCAGAAAGCGCAGGCAAAAATCGTCCAGACGCTCGGCCGGAAGAGGTGGGCCGCCATCCTGACCGATCTCGAGCGCGCGGCGCGCGCGCTCCACCCGGCTATTTAACCATGATTGATTCCAGCGAACCAAAAAAAGCGCCCACAGATGTGCATATGCACACTAGGCCTGACTCTCCACTGCTGGATGCGGCCTGGCTGCGTCGGCTTTGCCTCGCGGCCGGCGCGGATGACGTGGGCTTCGTCGAAATCGCGCGCCCCTCGCTCGCCGATGAACGCCCGCACATCTCGCGCGCCTTTCCGAAGACGCGGAGCCTGATCAGCTTCGTGGTGCGGATGAATCGCGAGAACGTGCGCAGCCCGGCGCGCTCGGTGGCGAATAGCGAGTTTCATCGTTCGGGCGGCGAAACCGATCTCATCGCCCGCCGCATCACCGCCGCGCTGGAGCGGGCGGGCATCCGCGCGCTCAATCCGCCGATGGCCTTCCCGATGGAAGCCGACAAATGGATGACCGAGCGCATGTGGGTGGTGGCGCACAAGCCGGTGGCGGTGGCCGCGGGATTGGGGCGGATGGGGATTCATCGCAACGTGATCCATCCGCGCTTCGGAAACTTCGTTTTGCTCGGCACCATCCTGCTCGCCGCCGAGGTGAGCGCGTATGCCCGCGAACTCGATTTCAGCCCGTGCCTGACCTGCAAACTCTGCGTCGCCGCGTGCCCGGTGGGCGCGATCAGCCCGGATGGCGCGTTTAATTTCTCCTCGTGCTACACGCACAATTACCGCGAATTCATGGGCGGCTTTGCGGATTGGGTCGAGAACGTGGCAGACAGCCACGGCGGCCTGAAATATCGCAAACGCGTCACCGAGCCGGAAACCATCTCAACTTGGCAAAGTCTCGCGTTCGGTCCGAATTACAAGGCCGCGTATTGCATGGCGGTCTGCCCGGCTGGCGAAGACGTGATCGGGCTCTACGAGTTTTCCCAAAAGGAATTCGTGAACGAAATCGTGCGGCCATTACAGGCGAAAGAAGAGCCGCTCTACGTGGTGCGCGGCTCCGATGCCGAGGCGCACGCGCAGAAGCGCTACCCGCACAAAACGATCCGCCCTGTGCGCAATTCGCTGCGTCCGCGCAATGTGAAAACGTTTCTGTCTGGAATGCCGCTTTCCTTTCAACGCACAGCGGCGGGCGATCTGGATGCGACGTATCACTTCACGTTTACCGGCCCGGAAACCGCCGAGGCGACCGTCGTCATTCGCGCGGGCAAGCTCACCGTTTCCGAAGAATTTTCCGGCAGGCCCAATCTCCGCGTAACCGCCGATGGCGCGACCTGGCTGGGCTTTTTGGCGAAAGAAAAAAACCTCCCGTGGGCCTTGCTCACCCGCCGCATCAAACTGCGCGGTAATCCTAAATGGCTCCTCGCCTTTGGCCGCTGTTTTCCAGGCTAACCAAACCTTTTTCACACCAATACTAACAACTAGCTAACATGAATACGAAACCCAAAATATTAGTCACCGGCGCGACCGGAAACACCGGCAGCGCGGTGGTTCACGAACTGTTGCGGCTCGGCCAGCCGGTCCGCGCCATCGTGCATTCGCGCGACGCGCGCAGCAAACGGCTGGACCAGCTCGGCGTCGAAACGGTCGTCGCCGACATGTATGACCCCGGCGCACTGCTCGCGGCGATGCGCGGAACCCAGCGCGCCTACTACTTGCCGCTGTTCCGCCCCTTCATGATCCAGGCCGCCGCCGCTTTCGTCGTGGCGGCGCAGGATGCGAGGCTCGAATTCATCGTGCAAATGAGCCAGTGGACATCAAACCCCGCGCATCCCGCAATCATGACGCGCCAGACGTGGCTGGTGGACCGCATATTTGCCACGATCCCGGGCGTGGCTCACACCATCGTGAATCCCGGGATGTTTGCCCACAACTTCCTTCGCTTCATCGACTTTGCCGCTTTGCTTGGTTTCTTCCCCGTGCTCACGGGTACGAGCAAATGCGCACCCGTCGCCAACGAAGACATTGCTCGCGTGGTCGCCGCCGTGCTGATCGATCCAGCACCTCATCTCGGCAAAAGCTATCGTCCCACCGGACCGAAATTACTCTCCGGCCAGGAGATGGCCGCGCACCTCCAACGCGTGCTAGGCCGGCGTGTGCGCGCCATGAATATTCCCACTTGGATGTTTCTAAAAGTGGCGCGGATGCAGCGGGTTGATCCCTTCCAGATCCACAGCGTGCTGGACTACATGAAAGATCACAAACGAGGCGTCTTTGAGTTTGAGGGCGGAGTGAACGACATCGTTCGCGAATTGACCGGCAGACCCGCGGAGGACTTCGAGACCACCGCGCGGCGCTACGCGGCGAAGCCCTTCGCGCAGAGGACGATTTTCAATCGCGCCCGCGCTCTGGCGAATTTTATGATTACACCGCTTTACCCGGGCTACGATCTGCGGCGTTACGAACGCGAGCACGAATTCCCATGGCACACCCGACCGCAACTCTCAGCTGACTCGGAATTCTGGCGCGCCGAGCACACCACCGCGCCACGAGTGGAAACTTCGCCAGTTCATCGGCGGGGCGATGGGCGGCCTGGCCAAAATGCGGCCCTCCACCGCGGCTGTCACATGCTTGCGACCCCAACCCGCCGGGGCGTTCCTCCCTCGGCGTCTGGGGCGGTGTGGGTTTCGCTCAACTCGTAATCGATGAGGTCGAACGAGTCTGCGAGGCGGATGCTGCCGGACCGCCACATTGAAAAGCCGCCCCAGCAGGCGCATCGACTGGGCCGTATCCGCCGAGCGCACCCGCTCCCGGCGTTCTTCGGCGAGGTAGTCCCACCCCGCTTGGCAACGCCGGAGATATTCGCGCTGCTCATCGTCCGTCCTGCGGGAAATCGAGGTCCGTGAGTCCCGGAAAGCGAGTCCCGAAAAGATGACGGCTCATCCGGTCGCGGGGCGCGATTTGAAAACGCGGAAGAGGTAGAACAGGCTGGGAAAAATGAAGACGCTGCCGACCAGCAGCGCGAGCAGAAGCTGGCGCAGGGTGGCGGGCGGCGCGGCGGCTTCGTAGAAGCTGATCGGGCCGTCCACGGTGACGATGGCATTGGGAGCGTAAAGCAGACACCAGCCGGTCAGAATCAGGCTGGCCTGTCCGGCGGCGACGATCCGCATGAGATAGACGTGCCGGCGATTGATGAACACCCACATGGCCACGAAGAGGACGCTGGCGGCGGCCAGGACGGCCAGCGCCAGGGGGTGCCCCAGAAAGAGAGGAAGCAGACTGACAGGCTCGAAAACCGACGCGGCGAAAACCAAGCCGCCGGTGAGGATGACCAGCGCGTTAAAAACCGCGGCATGGTGGGTGAAACGCCGCCGCAGTTCCCGCTCTTCGGTTTCACCGATCAGGTAAACGCAGGCGAGGAACGTGAAGATGCAGATGACGAAAAGACCGACCGCGAAGGGATAGAGCCCCCACCACGGAGCGACGTAGGCTTCCCGGACCGAAGTGGCGCGGGGATCGATCAGGCCCCGGTTCAGGCTCGCGACGATGACGCCGAGCCAGAAGGTGGTCCAGAGGCTGGAGAGGGCGAAAATGCAGGTGTAAACGGCCTGCGAACGCGGGGCCTGGATGGCGTCGTAATGGCGGAAAGTGAAGGCGGAGCCGCGCGCCACCACGCCGATGAGCAGAGCCAGCATGGGCAGGTGCAGCGAGGTCATGAGGGTGGTGAAGATGGCGGGGAAACCCATGAACAAAATCACCACGATGAGGATCAGCCACATGTGATTCGCCTCCCAGACGGGACCCATGGCGCGGTTGACCGCGCGTTTCTGCGCCCCGCGCAGCCGCCCGGCGGGGAGCAGCTCGAGAATGCCGGCACCGTAGTCCGGGCCGCCGAGCACCATGTAGAGCAGCAGCGACGCGCCGATGAAACCGATCAGGATCTCGATCATGGCGCGGCTTCCTTTTGGGGCTCGATCGCGAGAACCTGCCGCCAGAGCAGCCACGCGGTCATGGCGGCAAGGGTGAGATAGATGGCCAGGAAGAGGGCGAAATGATAAACCATGCCCGGCACCGGCGTGACCGCATCCGCCGTGCGCATGATGCCGTAAATGATCCAAGGCTGACGGCCGACTTCAGTCACGACCCATCCCGCATGGATGGCCACGATGCCCGCGGGAATGAAGGCGACCAGCAGCCCCAGGTACCAGCGCGGAAACCGGCCGCGGAACCGAAACAGAAAGTAGAGCGCGCCCATCCCCGCCATGGCCAGGCCCAGCCCCACCATGATCTGAAAAGCGATGTGGACGATGACGACCGGCGGCCAGTCCTCGCGCGGAAACCGGTCGAGCCCGGTGACCTCCGCATTGAAGTCATCATGCGCGATAAAGCTGAGCAGGCCCGGCAGGGGGATGCCCCAGTCCATCCGCTGTTCCTCCACATTCGGAATGCCTCCTATATAGAGCGGCGCGCGCGGGCCGGTGACGAAGTGGCCTTCCATCGCGGCCAGCTTGGCGGGTTGCAGCTCCGCCACGC
>JBGTNO010000206.1:0-12047 GCA_041743065.1 Chthoniobacterales bacterium | reverse complement strand
CGCCAAAGCCGCCGGAGCCCTCCCCTCCGGCGTTGCTACCGAAGCCGAGAAACTCGGCACGATTAAAGTTCCCCGCGGGAAACAACCCACCTTCACCCCCGCGCAGATCCGCATCCTCCTGGAGCAGTTACCCGCGCCTCTGACTCTCGTCTTCGCCCTCGCCGCCTTCGCCGGCATCCGCCAATCCGAGATCGCCCGTCTCGACTGGTCCGCCATCGACCTCAATGCCGGCACCATCGAGATCAGCGAAAGTGTCGCCGGGAAAACCGGAGACGCGCGGACCATCGAGCTGCGGCCCCACCAGGAGAATCTCATCGCCTGGGTGCTCCCACATCGCCGCGCCTTTGGCCCGATCCACTCGATCACACGCATCGACAGTGCTCTTGTCCGCGCCGCGAAGCGCTGCGGCGTGCGGTGGATCCAGAACGCTCCCCGCTCAAGCTGCGCCTCTTATCTTTTCGCCGCCACCTCCGACCTTGGCTTTGTCGCCCGGCAGCTCGGGAATTCCGGAGGGACGCTTAAGCGGGAATATATCGCACCCAAGACCCGGGAAGAGGCGGCGCGCTATTTTGGGATTTTGCCTGGAGAAAGCGAAGACAACATCCTGCCGCTCCCCCTCACCTGGGGCGCGTGATTTGGGTTGTCACGAAACTGTCACGGAAACCGACCACCGGCCTGAGAGCCCCATAAAACCTGGTAGCGCGTACGGGAGTCGAACCCGTGTACCCGCCGTGAGAGGGCGGTGTCCTAGGCCACTAGACGAACGCGCCGATCAGTGGGAATGAGCGGGCCACTTTACCGCGTCTAAAAAAAGCGGCAACCGCAAATTTACCGGGCTGTTTCGCCAGGAGGCGTCCAGACGCTGGCGCGAAGCGCATCCTGATTCATCAGTGAAACTGCGGTCTTTTTCCGCTCTTGGAGGTCGTCCTGTCTCAGCGTCGGATCGAGCTTCAGCATGCGGGCAAAGAGCCGATCGTAGTAGAGATGCATGGCGTAGCGGCGCTCGGCGTCGGTCTTCGCCTTTTCGGCGCCATCGTAAATCGCGAGTAGATCGGGGTCGCGCTTGGCCTGGATCCGCGCCAGCCGCATCCGCACCTGGCGCTGTTGTGCCTCGATGGCGAGCCGGGTCTCGGAAGGTTTCGGAGGCTCGATCGAACGCGGAACGCCGGAGCTGGCGGGGAGATCGTCGGGCTCGAAGCTCGGCCGCTCACTGGCGGCGGGTGCCTCGGGGATGAGCGGAAGGGTTTCTCCGAACGGGTCAGGCTGCTCCAGATCGGCGGGAGGGCCGCTCTCTGGAAGGGGCTCGGTGTCCTGGGCGCGAATCGCGGTGGTCGGGGCGAGGCTTAGAAAAAGAGCGCAGAGCGGCGGCAGCCAACGAGTTTTCATGGAAACGGGATTCTGGCAGCGGTGGCGGCGGGCGCAACTTCTTTTGCGGGCTGGATTTTCGCACGGAGGGCGCGTGGAAGGATTGCCCGTGAAATGCGGGCCTGCTTTGGTCGGGGAAAGCATGGCGTTTCCAGGCATCAACGACCACGACGGGCCGGGGCTGGTTTTCTTCGACCCAGCCACGGGCGGGGGGCGTTCCCTGCTGGCGAGCCGACCCCGCCGAATTCTGCGCGGAAAGTCGGAGGCCGATTGGCGGGCGGTGGAGGAAATATTGGCGCAACGGAGCGGTGCCCGGAAGCTGGCGCAAGGCTTTCTGGCGGGGGCGGTGGCCTACGACGGGGCTTTCGAATTCGGACTGTATGAAGAAGTGACGGTGGGGAGCGACAGCGAGGGGACCCTATTGGAAGAAGGGCCGGAAACGGTGGAGCCGATCGATTTTCGACCGCTGATGGGGCGTCGAGATTACGTGTCGATGGTGGAAAGGGCGCAGCGTTACATTGCGGCGGGCGATATCTATCAGGTGAACCTTTCCTATCCGTTCGAGGCGGACTGGAAGGGTGATGCGCTGGCTTATTACGCTGCCTTGCGGCGGGCTTCCCCGGCCCCGCAGGCGTGTTTCCTGCGGCTGTCGGATCGGGAGGTTTGCAGCGCGTCGCCGGAGCTGTTTCTGCGCATGCGCGGAAGGCAGATCGAAACGCGGCCGATCAAAGGCACCCGGCCCCGATCGGAAGACTCCCGGAGGGACAGCCAGCTCCGGCGCGAGCTGGAAAGCTCGCCCAAGGAGGCGGCGGAGTTGATCATGATCACCGATCTGGAGCGGAATGATTTGGGGCGGGTTTGCGAATTTGGAAGTATCGCGGTGCCGGGCCTGCTGAGGCTGGAGCGCTACCGGCAGGTGTTTCATCTGGTGTCGCACATCACCGGTCGGCTCCGGCCCGAGGTCAGTCAGGTCGCGGCTTTGCGGGCGTGTTTTCCGGGCGGATCGATCACGGGTGCGCCCAAGATTCGGGCCATGGAGATCATTGACGAACTGGAGCCGTTTGCGCGCGGCCTCTATACGGGAGCACTCGGATTTTTCGGCTTTAACGGGGAGAGTGAGTTCAATATCGCCATTCGCACGGCGGTGGCGGCTGGCGACAGATTTCACTTTCATGTGGGTGCGGGGATCGTGGCCGATTCGATCCCCGAGCAGGAATACGAGGAGACCCTGCAAAAGGCCGCGGGGTTGCTGGCCGCGGCAACGGCGATGCGGCGAGGACCGATCTCCTGATCTTAATCTGTTTTCCCGGGCAGGGGTGGGACCAGATTAAGAGCAAGAACAAGAGCAGGAAATTGAGAACGGGTGCTATTTGTGTTGCGCGCTGGGTGGGGTTAAGATAGCGGTCCTGCATCGACGGGGCGTAGCTTAGCTTGGTAGAGCGCCTGGTTTGGGACCAGGAGGTCGCTGGTTCGAATCCAGTCGCCCCGATTTTCCGATGAAGGCAGCCGCCACCAGTGACAGGCCTGAGGGCGAGACACCTCCCGGTTTTCGGGAAGCGCTGGGATTCTGGGTGAAGCTGGGCTTCATTTCATTCGGCGGACCGGCTGGGCAGATCGCCATCATGCACGACGAGTTGGTGAAACGCCGACGCTGGATCGAGGCGGATCGGTTTCTTCACGCGCTGAACTTTTGCATGCTGTTGCCGGGGCCGGAGGCGCAGCAATTGGCCATTTACTGCGGTTGGCTGCTGCACGGAAGGCGCGGAGCGATCGCGGGCGGTGTCTTTTTTGTGCTGCCCTCGGCGATTTTACTCTGGGGACTGAGCTGGCTCTACGTAACCCACGGGCAGACGGAGATGATGACGGGCATTTTTCTAGGGCTGAAACCCGCGGTGCTGGCGATCATCGTGGTGGCGTTAATCCGAATCTCTTGGAAGACATTGGTGGTCAAATGGTTATGGGTGATTGCGGGCGGCGCGTTTCTGGCCATTTGCTTTCTGGGTGTGCCGTTTCCGCTCATTATCCTGGCGGCCGCATTCGGGGGCGCTCTGCTGGAAGCGAAAGGCGGCCCCAGCCAGAACTCCGGGCCGAAGGCTCTGGATGCGCCGCGAAAGATTCGGGCGGGGCGGTTGATGGCGGTGACGGGGCTGCTTTGGTCGGCACCGGTGTTGGCCAGCTGGCTGGCGCTCGGATTCGATCACCCCGTCACTCAGGCTGGCCTCTTTTTCTCGAAGGCGGCGATGGTCACCTTTGGAGGGGCATATGCGGTTTTGCCCTACGTGGCGCAGCAGGCGGTCGAGCGGCACGGTTGGCTGACGGCCGCGCAGATGCTCGATGGCCTCGGCCTGGCCGAAACCACGCCCGGACCTTTGGTGATCGTGCTGGAATACGCCGGTTTCATGGGCGGCTGGAATCATCCCGGAGCGCTCCCCCGGCTCCTCAGCGCCACTCTGGCGGCGGCGATGACAGTCTGGGTGACTTTCGTACCCTGTTTTCTGTGGGTCTTACTCGGCGCTCCCCATGTGGAGCGCCTTCGGGAAAAGCCCTGGATTCAAAACGGACTGCGCGGCATTACCGCCGCGGTGGTGGGGGTGATCCTGAATTTGGCGGTTTGGTTCGGCGGGGGCGTGTTGATTCGGGAGGGCGCGGTGGATGGGTTTTCGGTGACGCTGGCCGCGGTGGTGACGGTGGGATTGTGGCGCTGGCGCTGGCCGGTGCACTGGGTGGTGCTGGGAAGCGCCGGGATGGGACATGTTTATCAGCTGTTTAACATTCGTTAACGCCGGACTGGTGTCGTTTTTTGATCTTGCTCCTACTCTTAATCTTTCCCTGGCGACTTTGGGAAAAGGGAGCAAGAGCAAGCTTAGGAGGGTGCACCGCCCCTCGGAGCGGGAGCTTTCTTTCGGCACCAGATGCTGAGCAGGGCGATGTCGGCCGGCGTGATTCCGCTGACGCGGGCGGCCTGGCCAAATGTTTCCGGCCGGATCTGGGAGAGCTTTTGGCGCGCTTCCGCCCGGAGGCCGGGAATGGTGGGGTAGTCGATCCACGCGGGGAGGGGTTGGTCGCTGCTGGCGTCGGCTTTGCTCTGAGCGCGGGCCTGCCGGACAATGTAGCCCTCAAGGCGGGCATCGGTTTCCACGCTCTGCCAGAGGTCGTCGGCGACCTGGCGGCGGATTTCAGGTGGAAGAGCGGCATAGCCGCGGTCGGCGCGCTTCAGCCAGTGGTGAATCTTCATGCCATCGATAGAAGTGGATGCGGCCAATTCTTCGGCTTTACGATAGTCGGACTGGCGAGCGGTGAATACCTCCCAGCGATGGTCATCCACCAGGCCGGCTTTTCGGCCAAGGGCGGTGAGGCGGCGGTCGGCATTATCCTGACGCAGGAGAAGCCGATGTTCGGCGCGGCTGGTAAACATCCGATAGGGTTCCTGGGTGCCGCAGATGACCAGATCATCGATCAGAACGCCAATATAGGCGTCGGACCGCTTGAGGATGAAAGGTTCCCGCTGCTGGAGGGCCAGAGCGGCATTGGTGCCGGCGATCAGACCCTGCGCGGCGGCCTCCTCATAGCCCGACGTGCCGTTGATCTGACCGGCGAAATAGAGTCCGGCAATTTTCTTGGTCTCCAAGGTCGATTTAAGCTGCGTTGGCGGGCAGTAGTCGTATTCCACGGCGTAACCGGGGCGTAGAATCCGGGCGTTTTCCAGTCCTTTGATGCTACGAATATAGGCCAGTTGAACTTCGAAGGGCATGCTGGTGGAGAGGCCATTGACGTAATATTCGTCGGTGTGAAGGCCCTCCGGTTCCAAAAAGAGCTGATGGCTCTCCTTTTCGGCAAACCGGACGACCTTGTCCTCGATGGAAGGGCAGTAGCGCGGGCCCACCCCTTCAATCTTGCCGGAAAACATGGGCGATTTATCCAGGTTCTGGCGGATTATTTCATGCGTTTCGGCATTGGTGTGGGTGATCCAGCACAGACTTTGTTCCACGTGGAACAAGTCGTTTCGAATCTCGTTGAGGGTGAAAAGGTCGCCAGGACCCTTGACCGGCTGATCGGGGAGAAAGGAGAACCGGGGAGGCGGGTTATCTCCCGGCTGCGGGGAGAGCTGGGAAAAATCGATCGAAGCGCCCGCGAGTCGGCAGGGCGTTCCGGTCTTAAAGCGTCCGATTTCGAAACCAATCTCCTTCAGGCTGTCGCTCAAAGTGGAGGGCGCGTCTCCCATCCGGCCGCCCGTCTGATGGGCCATGCCGACATGTAAGAGACCGCGCATAAAAGTTCCGGTGGTGACAATGACCGTTTCGGCCAGATAACGCAGGCCCAGATTGGTTTCCGCTCCTGTTACCCGGTCATCTTGGCACACCAGCTTGACAATATTGGCCTGCTGAATCTCCAGATTCGATTGCGCCTCCGCCACCGCTTTGGCTCGAAACTGATAGGCTTTCTTGTCGCACTGCGCGCGCGGCGCCTGGACGCTGGCTCCCTTCCCCGAGTTTAACATCCGGGACTGAATGGTGGTGGCGTCCGTGTTCAATCCCATGAAGCCGCCGAGCGCGTCGATTTCCCGGACCATATGGCCTTTGGCCAGCCCCCCGATTGCCGGGTTGCAGGACATTTGACCGATCGTGTCCAGATTCTGAGTTACCATCAGAGTGCGGGCACCGATTCGAGACGCTGCCAGAGCGGCCTCCAGCCCCGCATGACCGGCTCCAATAACTAGGACCTGATATTTTTCGGGATAAGTGAACATAAGATGTTCCACGTGGAACAATCGCGCGGATGGCGGCATTTTGCGATTTGGGTTGAATGTGACAAACTCGCGGCTCAACCTAACCCGATGGTTGGAGAAAGGAAATACCCGGGTAAACTCATCGCGGTCGAGGGACTGGATGGGTCGGGGAAGTCCACCCAGATTTACCTGGTCAAGCGCTGGCTGGAGCTGCGGCGCCATAAGGTCTTCTTCACGGAATGGAATTCCTCCGTGCTGGTCAAAAAAGCCACGTCGAAGGCTAAGAAACGGAACCTCCTCACTCCGACCACTTTTTCGCTGATCCACGCCACCGATTTTGCGGATCGCTACGAACGCCAGATTCTTCCTCTCCTGCGAGCGGGATTTCTGGTTTTGGCGGATCGTTACGTCTTTACGGCTTACGCGCGGGATTCGGTGAGGGGGGTCGATCCCAAATGGCTGGCCCAGATTTACAGCTTTGCGGTCCGCCCGGATATCACCTTCTATTTTAATGTGCCCCTGAATGTCTCGCTGAACCGGATTCTCGAGGGCAGGCCTGAGCTCAAATATCACGAGGCGGGCCTCGACATGGGATGGAGCGCGGATCCCTACGAAAGTTTTCGGATTTTCCAGGGGAAAATCGCCGAACAGTATAGCGCGATGCGTAAACGCCACGGATTCACGGAGATCGACGCCACGCTCGATATTCACGAGCAGCAGAAGCTGGTGCGAAGCATTATCTCGGACCGGATCGATCTGGCGAAATTTCGGAGAAAGGTAAAACGATGAGGGGATTGAAGTTTTTTGGGGGGAGGTTGCCGGAGTTGCCCAAGCGGACCCAGGTGTCGGGGCGTTTGTTCGTTCTGGAAGGGGCCGATGGCTCAGGGCGGTCCACTCAGATCCAGCTTCTGGGAGAGTGGCTCGAGGCAAACGGGCACGGGGTAAAGTTCACCGGTCTGCGCAGGTCGGATTTGGTGGGCGAGGAGCTGGAGCTGGCAAAAATGGGTAACGTGCTAACGCGCAACACCTTAAGTTTATTTTATAGCACTGATTTCTTTGATCAGTTGATCAACGAGATTGTGCCGGCCCTGAAGGCGGGCTTCATTGTGCTGGCGGATCGCTACATTTACACCCTGATGGCGCGGGATTTGGTGCGGGGAGCGGACCGGGAGTGGGTCCATAATCTCTACAGCCCCGCCGTGGTGCCGGATGCCGTGTTCTATTTTCGAATCAGCGGCCGGCAGTTGGTCGAGCGAAATTTTCAGAAGAGCAACGCGCTCGATTACTGGGAGTCGGGCATGGATCTGGGGCTCTCCTCCGACATGTTCGACAGTTTCATCCGCTATCAGCGATTGCTTGAGAAGGAATTCGTGCGGATGCAGGGCGAGTATCAGTTCGAAAGCCTGAACGCAAATCGACTGATTGAAACGATCCAGCATGATCTGCGGGTGAAGATCGGCGAGCTGCTCAAGCTGCCGGTCGAGGATGCGCCGGAATCTGAAGACGGTTAAACGCGGGCAAAACCCTGGCGGCGGGGCTCTTTCGGCGCGTTGATTTTGAGGATTGAAACCCTGGGGGCGGCGTAGGAGACTGCTCGCGCCATGATCGCTGCCTTTTCCCTGATAGTCGCCTGCATCCTCTATCGCCTGGCCACCGCCACAGTGGAGGGAGTGGATTGGCTGCCCAACTTTGCTCCGATGGGGGCGCTGGCGCTCTGCGGGGCGGCCTGTCTGCCGCGTCGCTGGGCCATCGCTCTGCCCCTGGCGGCGATCTTTTTTTCCGATTTGGTGCTGAACGTTTATTATGGCGTGACGCTGTTTGGAAGCGGGATGCTTTTCCGATATGTGGCGTTGGGATTGATCGCCTGGGCCGGCTGGACCTTGCGGGACCGGCGGAGTTTCGCGGTGATGCTGCCAGCCAGCATCGGGGGATCCATTCTGTTTTATGTCCTCTCCAATACGGGGTCGTGGCTGACGCTGCCCGGCTACAGCCATACGCTGGCGGGCTGGCTGCAGGCGCAGTGGCTGGGTTTGCCCGGCTACCCGCCAGCTTATCTTTTCCTCCGCAATACGATGGTGAGTGATCTCATTTTCACCACGCTGATGCTGCTATGTCTCGCCGCGTCGGCCCGGCGGGAGCCGTCGAGCCTTGGCCAGAGTCCGCTGCAGTCCGCCTGAGGCTCCGTTCGTTCGGGCCGCTCTCGCGGGACGCGCGAACTTTTTTGTGGAGACCCGCGGGGTTTTCCGCCACCTTGACCTGCCTTGACTCCAACCGCCTCTAACTTGCCCGCTTAATGGAAAAACTGGCTGAAGCAAATGAATACGCCGCCGCTGAGGTGAACCGGAATCTGACGAACGAGCAGAAGATCGGTTTCATGCTGGATATGTTTCGCATCCGCCGGTTCGAGCAGGAGGCGGCGAAGCAATACAGCCAGGGCAAGATGGGTGGGTTCCTGCACCTCTATATTGGACAGGAATCGGTCGCGGTCGGCACCGTGTCGGTGCTGGGGGAAGACGATCACGTCATCACGGCCTACCGGGACCACGGTCACGCACTCGCGGTCGGCATGGGAATGGACGAGTGCATGGCGGAACTTTACGGCAAAAAAACGGGGTGCTCGCAGGGCAAGGGCGGCTCGATGCACTATTTCGCGCCCGAGAAGAATTTCTGGGGCGGCCACGGCGTCGTCGGGGGGCAGACACCACTCGGGTTGGGTCTGGCCTACGCCCTGAAATACAAAGGGCTAACCGGCTGCGTGCTCTGCTTCATGGGCGACGGAGCGGTCAACCAAGGACCCGTGCACGAGTCCATGAACCTGGCGTCACTCTGGGACATCCCGGTAATCTATATCATCGAGAACAACGGTTACTCGATGGGCACCAGTCAGGCGAGATCGTCCGCTTTTGGCGAATGTCTGGCTGCTCGCGCGGAGGGCTATGGCATCGACTGGGATGTGGCCAATGGCGAGTCCCTCTACGAAATTCGCGCCAAGACGGCGCAAGCGGTGGAGCGAGCCCATAAAGAGTCGCGGCCCACCGTGCTCGAGATCGACACTTACCGTTATGAGGGCCATTCGGTGGCGGACGCGAACAAGAAAAAGTACCGCACAGCGGAGGAGATCGAGAAATACAAGACGGAACACGATCCGCTCCGCCTCTGGCGCAAAGTGTTGGTGGAGGAAGGCGTGCTGGATGACCAGGCCGCCGATGCCTTGGACAGGGAAGCCAAGCGGGAAGCGATTGCCTCCGCCAAGTTCGCCGCGGAGAGCGACTTTCCGGGGCCCGAGGCCATCTTCGAGCACGTTTACCACGAGGTGGATCACGACACCGTAAGCGGGCGCACCGGGAAACATTTCTTCAACGACTGAGCGGCTCCGCGCGTTTCGAATCGAATTTTTCTCATGCCAGAAATTAGCTACCGCCACGCCTTGAATGCCGCGCTCTCCGAAGAGATCGAGCGGGACGAGAATGTCTTCCTCATCGGCGAAGAGGTGGCGGAATACAATGGTGCCTACAAGGTCACCGAAGGACTCTGGAAGAAGTATGGCGGCAAGCGCGTCGTCGATGCGCCGATCAGTGAGGCGGGCTTTCTGGGCCTCAGCGTCGGCGCATCCATGATGGGGCTCCGCCCGGTGGTCGAGCTGATGTTTTGGAGTTTCATCTATGTCGCCTACGATCAATTGGTGAACAATGCCGGCACCGTCCGCTACATGTCGGGCGGGCTGGTGAATTGCCCGCTGGTGGTACGCGGCCCGGCCAATGGCGGCACCAACGTGGGCGCCACCCATTCGCACACGCCGGAAAACATGCTGGCCAACATGCCCGGCCTGAAAGTGGTGTGCCCGGCGACCGCTTACGACGCCAAGGGCCTGATGAAGACGGCGATCCGCGATAACGACACGGTCTGCTTCATGGAGAACACGTTGCTCTACGGTGAAAGCTGGGAAGTCCCGGAGGCGGAATACCTCATCCCGCTCGGCGTCGCGGACGTGAAGCGCGAGGGGGCGGATATTTCGCTGATCGGGCACGGCCGCGCCCTCCTGACCGCGTTGCAGGCGGCGGAAGTGCTGGCTGAGAAACACAATATCAACGCCGAGGTGCTGGATTTGCGTTCGATTCGTCCCCTGGACGAAGAGGCGATTCTCAAGTCGGTCCGCAAGACGCATCGCGCGGTGCTGGTGGAGGAAAACCGGCCGTTCTGCGGAGTGGCTGCGCAAATTTCCTCGATGATTCACGAGAAGGCGTTCGACGATCTCGATGCGCCGGTGCTCCGGGTTTCCTCACTGGACGCTCCCGCTATTTACAGCCCTCCTTTGGAGAAACTCCAGCTGCCCACCATCGAGCGGATCGTCGCTCGCGTGCTGGAGATCTGCTAAAACGAACCCACTTTTTCCGTTATGCCGATCGAGATTGAAATGCCCAAGCTGAGCGACACGATGACCGAGGGGACTCTGGTCAAGTGGCTCAAAAAAGAAGGCGACGAGGTGGCGGTGGGAGACATCCTGGCCGAAGTGGAGACGGATAAGGCCACCATGGAAATGGAGGCTTTTGACGACGGCGTGCTCCACGAAATCCGCGTGCAGGACGGTCAGAAGGTGGGAGTGGGCAGCACCATCGCCATCTTACTGGAAGAAGGCGAGGAGGCTCCGGCAGCGGGAAGTGAGACGAAGAAAGAAGAAGCCGGAGCCAGCGTGAAGGAGGGCTCGAAGAAAAAAGCCGAAGACCCGGCGGTGGACAAGGAAGCGGGCGAGGCCAGGAAAACTCTGGAGAAACGGGACGAGAGCCGTCAGGACGCGCCCGCCGCCCGAGCAGCGGGGGAACGCGTGAAATCGTCTCCGCTGGCGCGAAAAGTGGCCGAGGAACTGGGCGTCGATATTTCAAGGGTCACCGGGACCGGACCAGGCGGGCGGGTGGTGGAAGCGGATGTCCGGGGCGTCGGGAAAGGTGGCGCGCCCAAGACTGCCGCGAGTAAATCGGCTCCGGTGGCAGCCCCCGCCGACCTGTCGGCGGCGGGCGAGAGCGAGTCGATCGCCCTTTCGGGGATGCGCCGGGTCATTGCCCAGCGGTTGCTAGAAAGCAAAACGCAGATTCCGCATTTCTATCTTTTTGCCGAAATCGACGCGGGCGAGCTGATGAAGTTTCGCCAGCGGGTCAACGAATCGGCGGAGGCTGCCGCAGAGCCGAAGATCACGGTGAACGATTTCGTGCTGAAAGCGGCGGTCGTGGCGGCGCAGCGGAATCCCAAGGTGAACGCCTCCTTCGCGGGTGACTCGATCGTGCAGTTCCGCGATGTGAACCTCTCGGTGGCGGTGGCGGTGGACGACGGTCTGGTCACTCCGGTCATCCGGAACGCAGGAGCGAAGAGCCTGCGCGAGATCAGCGCGGCGGTGAAAGATCTGGCCACCCGCGCCCGCGGCAAGAAGCTCAAGCCCGAAGAGTATGCGGGCGGCACCATCACCGTCTCGAATTTGGGCAGCTACGGCGTGGACAGTTTTTCGGCGATCATCAATCCGCCCCAGTCACTGATCATTTCCGTGGGCGCGATCGTGAAGAAACCGGTGGTGGGCCCGAACGATCAGATCGTCGTCGGCCAGCGCGTGGTAATCGGGCTGAGCTGCGATCATCGGGTGGTCGATGGCGCGATCGGCGCGGGATATCTGGCCGAGTTGAAGCGTCTGCTGGAAAGTCCGGCGATGATGCTGCTGTAGGGGAAGACGGGGAGACGCGGGGACGGGGAGATGGCGGGCTGGGAAGCGAGCCCCGTGTGGCACATGCTTCCAGCTTGTGACCAACGCCCAAGCCGAAGGCTCAAAAATTTGCCGGAAGCTCTGCGCTACGGGAAGCGGAAGAAACGCCCGGCGTTCGCCTCGGTGGCGGCGTCGATCTCGGCCAGCGTGAGGCCGCGCGCTTCGGCGATAGCCGCGGCCACTTCGCGAGTGTGGGCGGGTTCGCAACGC
>JBGTNO010000205.1:0-1672 GCA_041743065.1 Chthoniobacterales bacterium | reverse complement strand
CCATTCCTGGAACTCCATGGATCAGGGCCGGACGTGGAAGAAATCCAGCAGGATCAATGGAGCTGAAGGCTCCGCTCGCGAGGGGCTGCATGCCATGACTGGCAATGGCCGTGGCGAGGTTGTCACCACCTGGCTCGATCTGCGCGGGAAAGGCACAGAATTGTGGAGCGCGACATCCCAGGATGGCGGCGCGACCTGGGGCGAGAACGTTCGCATCTATCAATCGCCCGATGGAACGATTTGCGAGTGCTGCCATCCCAGTGTGGCGATCAATGCCCAGGGGAACATTACCGCGATGTGGCGCAACTGGCTCAAGGGTTCGCGCGACATGTATGTAGCGACGAGCGAAGATGGCGGAAAAAGCTTTTCGCCTGCGAAGAAGCTCGGATCGGGCACATGGAAACTGCAAGGATGCCCGATGGACGGCGGAGCGCTCGCCTTCGATACCGAGGGAAAAATGCACACGGTCTGGCGACGCGAGAAGGCCGTCTTTGCCTCGGACGGCAACGGAGACGAGCGGATGCTGGCGGCGTCGGGACTTCAACCCATCGTGGTCATGGGCGGGAAAGGCGCTTTTTTTCTCTGGCAAAACGGCGGCGGATTGATGCTCCAAACCGGGGAATCAGCACCGCGACAACTGGCACAAAAAGCCAGCTATGTGGCGGGAGCATCCCTGCCGGAAAACGGAGTCGTGGTCGTCTGGCAGTCAAACGCCAACGACCGAAAAACGCTTCATTCCGAGGTGATTGATTAGCTTTCGAGCCTGACTTGCGGCAAAGACCCGCCCTGCCCGTGGTCATGCGCACGATCCACCCGGCTTATTGTCATTTATTCAAAATTCCTCGAGCAGGGACCAGAAGTTGGCGAGGACGACGCGGCGGGTGTTGCCTGCCACGCTGTTGTCGGCGATCCAGCGCCGGGGCAGAAACTCCATGCGCGCTTCGCCGGTCAATGCGCCGCGCTTTTGGAGAACCCGTTGATGTTCGGCTGCTGCCACACCCAGTTCACAGATGTGTTCCAGGAACAGAACGGCATCTACGCTTTCGACCGCACGGAGAAATTCGACCTCGCCCCTTCCGCGCCGCGCAGCAATGCCCCGCCGCTATCGAGTCGGAATAAAATCTTAGGAGCAGCGGGATGCCGTTTTTCCGGAGGAGTATACCTAGGAAGCGGGAGTCTTCGACTAGCATTCCTGGTCGGCACCCCGTGAGTCGCGAAAACCGGCGGCCGTGTCCTTCTCCGGATCGAGCTCCGAGGAGAGCGGGCGCTTCCTCGCCGCGGCCTCGCCACTCCTCCAAATTCCACCCGACCTAGTAAATCGACGGCACGCATCTGATGCGGCGCATGACGCTTTCGACGCCCCGTTGCCGCAGCGCGGCCATCGCGCCGCAGGAGCTGAAGCCGCGGTCGGCGAGGATGATGTCGTCCTTGCGCAGCTTGCTCCAGAGTTCGCGGAAGAGAAGGCTCTCGTGCACGTGCCGGTTGCCTGTGGCGCCTTCGAGCATGGCGCCGCTTCCCAGCGAGAAGAGCCCGACGCGCTTGAGCATCGGGAAGCCGCATTTCGGCTTCTGTTCACTAGACTGGGGCCAGACTTTCTGATTGGCGGGCGTGTCGGGCATGTTCCGGCCCGTGCCATCGACAATCTTCACGCTCCGCCCTTCCAACCAGCGTT
>JBGTNO010000204.1:0-3482 GCA_041743065.1 Chthoniobacterales bacterium | reverse complement strand
TGGCGGAACCGCTCAATCCGACCATGCGGCTCGTCTGCCTGCTCGCTCTGCGCGACGCCGACTCGCGGGAGCGCCTGCGCGAGGCCGAGGTGATCCATCAGCTCGGCACGGAGCCGGGCGCGGCGCTCCTGGGAGCAATGCTGGGCGCGACTTTCGATGGCACCAGCGACGCCGCCGTCCACGCCTTCGCCGAGACGCGACCCGACGAGGAACGCGACCAGATTTTCACGCTGCTGCTCGAAGAACTCCCCGAGCAAAAAAAGGTGGTGCTCGAAGATTGTCTGCGTGGCCTGGAGCGCCAGGGCTTGCAGCGTCGGCAGGATCAGATCGCCAGCCAGCTTCGGTTGCCCGATCTCCAACCGGAGCGGGTGGCTGATTTTCAGCGGGAGGTGCAGCAGATTCAGCGTCGGCTGAATGCACTGCGGCGTGGTCTGGAGTGACAGACCACGCGCCGCCATGGTGGCTAAGAATCTTCCGCAACAATCAAGGAGCGCGGACGTCTCGTTCGCCTCTTTCGTCTGTTTAGATTGGAAAGCGGACAGGATGTCCGCGCTCCTTGGGCGCGGGGGGGCGTCTGGAGGTAATCTTCGAGCGCGGCCAGGTCGGCGTCGCTGGCTTTCCATTTCCGTAATCGACGAGGCCTTGCGGGTTCACGTATGAGCGAACGCCGCCGGCGGGCGGAATGCCGACTCGGAAACCCCGCCGAACTGGCTTAAAGTAACCCTTGACCCTCCGGCCCCGCGCATTGATATTGCCCGACCTTTTTCCGGTGGATCGGGTCCACTCGGGAACACCCTAACACGCCGCGGTTCGCCTCTATGCCATCAGCCACGAAGAAACCTTCTGATAAATCCAAAACCCAAAAATCCTCGTCTCAGAAAAAATTGGCCCCGATCAAATCGCCGACTGCGAAGAAGAAGCCCGCGGCAAGCCCGCTGAAAGGAAAAATCGTCGGCGCGGAGACGAAAAAAGTCGTTAAAAAAGCGAAGACAACTCCGGCTGTCGTCGCCACTTTCAAGGCACCCAAAGCCAAGACCGCCGCGAAGAATGGCGCGGCCCCGGCGAAGAACCCGTCCGCGGGGGAAGAGCGGGCCAAGGAACCCGCCTCGCTCGAGTCCCCGGAAATCCAGGCCAAACTGCGCGAGCTGGTCAAGCTGGCCAAAGAGCAGGGCTACATCACTTTCGACGACATCAACGAAATCCTCCCGGACGACGTGCAGGGGGCCGATGAGATCGAAGCGGTCATGGTGCGGTTGAAGACGATGGAGTTCGACATCATCGAGGCATCCGAGGTCGATAACTACAAGGACGGGAAGAAAGATTCCGAGGAGGAGGAGGAGGAGAAGCCCGAGGCCAAGCTCGATATCCTCGACGATCCGGTTCGCATGTATCTCAAGCAGATGGGCCAGGTCCCGCTGCTCACCCGCGAACAGGAAGTGGAGATCTCCAAGCGCATCGAGGACGCCGAGCTGATGGTGCAGAAGCACATCCAGCGTTTCGGTTTCGTGCCCCGCGCTTTCCTCGACCTCGCGGCCAAGCTGATCGAAGGTCGCGAACGTTTCGACCGCGTGATCCTCGACAAGAAGATCGAAAGCCGCGAGCGCTACATGAAGGCGCTGCCGAAACTTTGCTCCAGCCTGGAGAAGGGCGCCGACTCGGTGGAGAAAGGGTACCGAAGCCTGCTGGCCCACGGCGTCAAAAACCAGGACACCAAGACCTACAAAAATTTCCAGAAATCCCTCGACTCTCTGCAGAAGCTTTATCCGAAATTCTATTACAAACAGAAGGTCACCGAGGAGTTTGTCCATCTCGCGGATGAGCATTTCCGGATGATCAATTCGCTGCGGGTCGAGCAGAAGCGGGACAGCGCCGCCAAAAAGTCGAAGATCGATCCGACCGAGCGGCTGCACGATTTGCAGGCCCGCATCTGGATGAGCCCCGAGGAATATCTCGAGCATTACGGCGAGTTGAAAACGTGGCTGCGCAAGGCGCTGAAGGCGAAGACCGAGATGGTCGAAGCCAACCTGCGCCTCGTCATTTCCATCGCCAAAAAATACACCAATCGCGGGCTCTCCTTCCTCGACCTGATTCAGGAGGGCAACATGGGCCTCATGAAGGCGGTCGAGAAATTCGAGTATCGCCGCGGCTACAAATTTTCCACCTACGCCACCTGGTGGATTCGCCAGGCCATCACCCGCTCGATCGCGGATCAGGCGCGCACCATTCGGATTCCGGTGCACATGATCGAGACGATCAACAAGCTGATGCGCGTGCAGAAGCAATTGGTGCAGGAATACGGCCGCGAGCCCACTCCCGAGGAGGTTTCCGACGAGATCCAGCTTCCGGTGGATCGGGTGCGGGCGGTGTTGAAGATGGCCCAGCAGCCTATCTCGCTGCAGTCGCCCGTCGGTGATAGCGATGACACCAGCTTCGGCGATTTCATCGAGGACAAGGCGGCCGAGAATCCCAGCGACATGACCGCGATCGTTCTTTTGAAGGAGAAGATCAAAGATGTGCTGGAGTCTCTGACCGAGCGTGAGCGGCAGGTGCTGGAGCAGCGTTTCGGCCTGGTCGATGGTTACAGCCGAACGCTGGAGGAAGTCGGTCGTCAGTTCAAAGTGACCCGCGAGCGCATCCGCCAGATCGAGGCGAAGGCGCTGCGCAAGATGCGTCACCCCACCCGCATCCGGCAGTTGGAAGGTTTTCTCGAAGCCACCGAAGCCTGAGCCGGGGCCGCTCCGGGCGGCTTCAGGGATTGTGCGCAACTTTTCCGGAGGGGTCGGGTTTACTTGAGGGAATGAGCCCGCCCTCCCCCGATCACGAAGACGACGCCCTGTGGGATCTGTTGCGCCAAGGCGAGGCTCATCGCGCCTCCCCGTTTTTTGCGCGCAACGTTCTCCGTGAATTGCGCCAGGCGGAAGCGCGCGCGCCTCTCTGGAAAAACTGGCTGCGGCCATGGCGTTACGCCGTGCCCGCCGCCGCTGCGGTGATGGCGGTGTGCGCGGGACTTTTAATGGTGGACAAGCCTTCCGATTCCCCATCGACGGTGGCCAGGTCCGCTCCGTTCACCGTGGCCAGGATCGAGGCGGATCCTGATTACGAGGTGATCGCGGAACTGGATACCTTGATCGCTTACGAGAATAATACCCAGTGGCTCGATTCTTCCCTCTCCAATTGATCCTCGCCACTCTGCTGGCCACCGCCCTCGTGGCCGCGGAAGACCCATCGGAAACGCCGGCCGTTCCTCCGGATGGACCACCGCCCCCGCCGCCCGCGCAGGTGAATCATCGGGATGACCATCACGGCGAAAAGCGACCCCATTCCCCGAATTCAGATCGTGAGGAGGGTCCGCGCCATCGGCCTGGTGCCCGCCCGCCCCGCCCCTGGGATGGCCCGCCTGGGCGCGGTCCCGATCAAGGCCCGGACAAGCTGAGAAAGAACTTCCAGAGATGGAGGGAAATGTCTCCCGAAGACCGCGAAGC
>JBGTNO010000203.1:0-10802 GCA_041743065.1 Chthoniobacterales bacterium | reverse complement strand
CGAGGACGGCCATCCCACCACCCCGGCGGGCCTGCGGATCAAGGCCATCATGCCCGTCCATCTCTTCGGGCTCGCGGCCGACATGGCACCGATCAGCGCGCTCGCCGCCGAGCATGATCTGGCGGTGATCGAGGATGCCGCGCAGGCGCTCGGCGCGGAGTATCCGCTCGAGGGCGTGCCCGCGCGAGTGGGAGCGCTGGGCGACTTCGCGTGCTTCAGCTTTTTTCCCGCGAAGAATCTGGGCGGCTTCGGCGATGGCGGCATGGTGGTGTGCCAAGACGAGGCCATGGCCGAGCGGCTGCGGATTCTTCGAAATCACGGCATGGCGCCGCAGTATCATCATCACCTCATTGGCGGAAACTTCCGGCTGGATGCGCTGCAGGCCGCCGTGCTGGAGATCAAGCTGCCGCATCTCGACGCCTGGTCCGAGAGCCGCCACCGGAATGCCCAGCGCTACCGGGAACTTTTCCGGGAGGCCGGGTTGAGCGAGTCTTTCGGCCTCCCGACTGAACCCTGGGCCGATCGTGGCTGCGAGCACCATCATATCTACAATCAGTTCACCCTGCGGACCCCGCGGCGCGACGCCCTCATCGGGCATCTCCGCGCGCACCAGATCGGCTGCGCCATCTACTATCCCGTCCCGCTGCATCTGCAGGCCTGTTTTTCCAGTCTGGGCTACCGCGAGGGCGATCTGCCGGAATCGGAGAAAGCGGCGCGGGAAACGCTGGCCCTCCCCATTTACCCGGAACTGGCCGAAGAGCAGCAGCGCTACGTGGTGGAAACGATCGCGCAATTTTTCCGATCGGCAGGATAGCGGGATGGGATCGAAGAAGCCTGCTCCTCGTTCCGTCATACGCCCCAGACGCTGATGAAAAATCTCCTGCTTCTCGCTGTCACTTTCCTGACCCTGCTCGGACTTGGCCCCGCCTCCGCACATGCTGGGCGCAACAGCTCCCGAGAGCTCGCTCGATCCGTGAGAGACAGCTCCAGAAAGCTCAGCAAAGATGTCAAAGATCACTTGAAGGACGCCGATCGCTGGAAACCGCGAGGTCGTGACGCCTATCTGTGGCAGTCCATCGGGAACCTGAGTGCTTCCGCCGACGACCTGAGCGACAGACTCGATCGCGGTTGGGACCGGCAGGCCTTGCGCTGCTACGCCGAGGTGGAGGCGAATTTCCGTGATGTCGCGCAACTTATCGGCCTGGCGCGGGATAAAGATGTGAGGAAACGCTTCGCGCAATTACGCGAGCGGATGATGCATCTTTCGCGACGCGTCCCGGACAACGGCTATCCCGACTACGGCGACCGCGACCGGGATCAGCGCGACCGTCGCGATTATCAGGAACGGGGCGGCGGTCGGGCTACCGTTTACTGGTAACCGGCGTTTTTCTGAAATCCCCGCTGGACAAAGCCTCGGGGAGTTGATACCAAACCTCTCCCTGTTTCGGGGTCTTAGCTCAGTTGGTAGAGCGCCTCAATGGCATTGAGGAGGTCAGGGGTTCGAATCCCCTAGGCTCCATTCTCCCCCGCCCCCGGAGCTGCGGTCGCAGCGCCAAGGGATTGCCGTTCAGAACCAGGCGAGTTGGCCAAAGTCTGGGAGGAAATGCTATACCGCCGCATCCACGCCGCGCTACCTTGGCAGGCATCGTGCAGATCAGTTTCCCGACATTCGCAACCGGTCGGAGGAGGCCAGCAGCGAACCCGGGCCTGCCTTCATCTCTCCCGAAGCTCCACCTCCTCTCCGCCAAAACGGTCGCGCCAGCGACCGGGGCATCCTGTCATCCACCGCGACATTTGGAGGTATGAATATGAATTTCAGCCGGCCCGGCGCCGAAATTTATGTTCCGGATGGCCTGTCTCTACCGGGGGCGGCGTCCCGGGTGACTCATCTGGGGATTGGCGCGCATCAGGATGATCTGGAGTTCATGGCCTATCACGGAATTCTGGCCTGCTACGGCTCGCCGGAATTATGGTTTGGCGGCGTGATCTGCACGGATGGAGGGGGAAGCGCCCGCCAGGGACCGTATGCGGGCAAGACCGACGCGGAGATCCGCGACATCCGGCGGGAGGAGCAGCGCGCGGCCGCGCGGCTCGGTCGCTATGGCCTCATGGCGCAACTGGATCACACCGCGGCGGCCGTGAAGACGGCGGCGGCCAACCCGCTGGCCCCGGACCTGCGCCTGCTTTTTTCGGTGGTCAAGCCGCGATTCGTTTACACCCACAATCCGGCCGATAAACACGAGAGCCATTTGCAGGTTTTCGCCGCAGTCCTGGAGGCGCTGCGCGGCCTGCCCCGCGCGGAACGACCTCAGGCGATCTTTGGCTGTGAAGTCTGGCGAGGGCTGGACTGGGTGAACGATCCCGAGAAAGTCGTCCACGACGTGAGCGGCGAGCCCATTCTGGCGTCGGCTCTGAACCGGCTGTTCGACTCACAGATCGCCGGCGGAAAACGCTACGACCTGGCCACCGAAGGACGCCGGAGGGCCAACGCGACCTACCTGACCGCTCATCAGGTGGATGCGGCGACCCACGTCTCCTTCGCGCTGGACCTTACACCGCTGATCGAAAACGACGAACTCGATCCCCTCGCCTTCACTCTGGGCTTCATCGAACGATTTCATACCGATGTCGCCACCAAACTGCGGCAGGCCTTGCGGTAACCAAATCCATGGAAATCATCATTCAACCCAACGCTGACTCGGTCTGCCGATACGCCGCCCGGCAGATCGCCGAGCTGGTGAAGAGAAAACCGGACGCCGTGCTCGGACTCGCCACCGGCAGTTCGCCCGTGAGGCTCTACGCCGAGCTGATCCGGCTCCACCGCGAAGAGGGCCTCGATTTTCAGAGGGTGACCACGTTCAACCTCGACGAATACGTCGGCCTGCCGCCATCGCACCTTTCTTCCTACCGACACTTCATGCGGGTGAATTTGTTCGACCACCTGAATCTGGATCCGGCGCGGACGTTTGTGCCCCCCGGACTCGTCGCAGGCGAGGAGATCAAGGAAGCCTGCGAGAAATACGAAGAGGAGATTCGGCTCGCGGGCGGTATCGACCTGCAAATCCTCGGCATCGGATCGGACGGTCACATCGGTTTTAACGAGCCCAGCTCCTCCCTCGCATCGCGCACGCGCATCAAGACCCTCACCCAGCGCACCCGGCAAGACAACGCGGCCTTTTTCAAAACCGCCGGGGAAGTTCCGCACCATGTCATTACGATGGGAATTGGCACCATCATGGAGGCGAAGCGCATTCTGCTGCTCGCGTTTGGCGAGAGCAAGGCCCAGGCAGTGTCGGGCTGTGTGGAGGGGCCGATCGGCGCGAGCTTGCCGGCGTCCATCCTGCAGATGCACCCCCGGGCGGCCGTTCTCCTCGATGAAGGAGCCGCGCAAAATCTCCGCCGCCGGGAATATTATCGCTGGGTGTTTGCCCACAAGCCGAGCGGGCAGGCCTGAGCAGTCGTCCGCAGGAAGTTGCTATCTACGCCGCCGCCAAACCCATGAGCATGGGCTGCGCGCTCATGGGCTGCCCGTAGGGCGGGCGCAGTCATTAGCTTGCGCTTGATTGAATCTCCCGGGGTGTCATCCCGGTCGCGGTCTTTACCGCGCGGGAGAAATAATTAGGATCGCTGAATCCGGACAGGGTGGCCACTTCGCTGATCCGCAATGTTGACCGGTGCAGCTGGGCCAGCGCGTTTTCCATGCGGCGGTCGTGCAGATAGGCCGAGGGCGACGTCCCGTAGGAGCGGTGAAACGCCCGGAACAGCGTGGTGCGGTGCACCCCCAGGATTTCCGCCAGAGAATCCATGGTCAGGGAAGAATCGTGAAAATTGCTATCAATATGACCGCGCGTTCGTTCGGCCACCGGATGGCTCCGCACCTGACCGCCGCGATGAATCGAGGCTTCCAGGAGAATGGAGTGGGCCGCGTGGATCGCTCGTCGCTGGCCCTGGGGAATATTTTCGCGCACCCCCGCCCCCACTTCTTGGAAGAGCCATTGCGGACACGGCGTGCGATGACTCACGCGATTCTTGAGATCAAAAGCCTCCACCCATCGCAGGCTGTCGGGGTGATCCCATGTAATCCAGCAGCATATCCACTTTGCCGTGAGGGCGCGAACGTTCTGCGTCTCCCCAAAGCGGTGAATGAATATGTCATCCGGATTAACCCGGTAACGGCTTCTCCCGACCCGGAATTCAGCCTGTCCTTCCACGGTCCAAAAAAGCTGGACAAACCGTTTCGGCTTCGGTTTCTCGTGCCATCCCACCCCCACCTCGTGCCGTCCGACGGAGCGGACATTGAGCGGCAACTTGAGCTTTTGAGACGGAAGAGTCCACATCGCAAAATGGCCGTGGTATTGCATCGCTGGTGCTATTTATGCCGCATGGTCCAGTCTGGCAATCGCCTAATTCGCCTCTTTTGGAAAACTCTTTTGGCTATCGCGCATCGCCAGTTGGCCGCGATCCGTCGAAACCCGCGGTGCTTCATTTATGCTAGAAATGATACGAAACTCCGATTGGCGAGGGTTGGAGGGAAATCATAAAGTCATTCCTTATGCAAAACAGTCCTCCGAAAATTGTCATTGTGGGTGCGGGAAGCCTTTTCTTTGGGCGGCAGGCCATCTGGGCTCTTAATAACCAGCCGGGATTCCGCGGCGCCACTCTGGCTCTGGTTGACACGAACGAAGAACGGCTCGATAAGATGCGCCGATTGGCTCTACGGGCGGCCGAGACCTCTGGTTCGGGGGTAAAAATCGAGTCTTCTCTCAGCTATCTCGACATGCTGCCCGGCGCGGATTTCGTGGTGCTGAGTTTTTCCGAAAACAACACGCACTACCGGAGAATCGACTGCCGGATCGCCGCAAAGTACGGCGTGCGGATGTGTTCCGGAGACACCATCGGGCCCGGCGGCGTGTTTCGGACCGTGCGAGAATTTCCCCGGATCATGGAGATCGCCGAGGCCATGGCCGATCGCTGCCCCGATGCGTGGTTGATCAATTATGTCAATCCGTCGGCCGTCATGGGCATCGGCCTGATGCGCCACACTCGGGTGAAGAGTTTCGCCCTTTGTGATACCCATCACATGCCGTCGAAATTCGAGAGCTACGCGGATATGATCGGCCTCGAGGAGGGAGACCGAAAGCAGTTCCAGGCCCGCATCGCCGGGGTGAACCACTTCACCTGGATGCTCGGAGCCGAAGTCAACGGACGCGATGTGATGCCCGAAATTCACGAGGCATTCCGGGCTGGGAGCGTCGGGGAAAAGGATCAGGGCTACGCCAAAGCACGCTACAACAACTTCATCACCGCCCAGTTGGCCGATGTCTTCGGCGCGATCCCCACCTGCACCGGACACACCAAGGAGTACCTTCCCTTTTATCAGGGCCGGGCCGCGATCGCCGAACCCATCGCCCCGCTGGCGGTGTTCGACTGCGATGAGCGGGATGAGCGGACCGCCGCGATGTGGGCCGAGGTGGACGATTACCTGGAGGGGCGGAAGCCGCTGGCCGAATTCCACGCCACCGGCAAAGCCGATCACGCCACGGATGTGATTCACACCATGCTCGTCGAGGACGGTCGCCAGTATTTCATCAACCGGTCCAATCACCAATGCACGGAGGGCGGCGGAAGCCCCGTGACCAATCTTCCTCCCGATGCTTTTCTGGAGCTTCTCTGCGTTCTGGATAAAAATGGACCGCGTCCGGTGCCGGTGGGAGCGTTTCCGCTGGGTCTTCGCTCCCTGCAAATGCTCATTCTCGATATCCATGAACTGACCATTGAGTCCATCATAAGAGAGGACCGTTCCCTGCTGGTGCGGGCGCTGGCTATCGATCCCCTCGTAAATTCCGTCGCCACAGCAGAACAGCTAATTTCGGAAATCTACGCGGCGGAGACGGAAATCCTGCCGGCATGGATCGGCGGCGGCGGGGAGGAAAAGTCGCGCACCGAGAAGCCTTCCATCCCCATCCATGCCCCGCAACTGTTCTAGTCGGTTCCCTCGCATCGACCCCATCCCAGCCGGCTGGAGCGGCGTTTGCTCTGGCCAGTTGCCTCAAAAGAAGCACGAACCGCTCAGCAAGTTCCGCAAAAAAACGATCCCCACAGCGTGGTGGAAAATTGTGAAAATCGGTCTTATTGACTAGGACGTCGATCTCTCGCCGTCCACGCGGTAAATCCGGGAGCCATTTTATGAAGAAAGTGAAAAAGAAACGCTTCGCGCTCGTGGGAACGGGCGCTCGCTCGTTGATGTTCAGCGAGTCGCTTTTACAAACCTACCGACAATCCGCCGAACTGGCTGCGATCTGCGATATCAACGCGGCCAGGCTGGCCTATCACAACCAAATCCTCCAACAGTCTTACGGGGGAACCGCGATACCTGGGTATGCGGCGGCTGATTTTGATCGGATGCTCGCCCGGGAGAAACCCCACGTCGTGATCGTCACCACGATGGACCGCACGCATCACGATTACATTATCCGAGCGATGGAAGCGGGATGCGATGTCATCACCGAAAAGCCGATGACGACCGATGCCGTGAAATGCCAGGCGATTCTGGAAGCGGTGAAGCGCACCGGGCGAAGGCTCACAGTGACTTTCAACTACCGCTACTCTCCGTCGCGCACCCAGGTGAAAGAGCTGATCGTTAGCGGCGTCATCGGTGAGGTAAAATCGGTCAGTTTCGAGTGGATGCTAGACACCCGCCATGGCGCGGACTATTTCCGCCGCTGGCACCGTGACAAAACGAATTCCGGAGGCCTCATGGTGCACAAGGCGACGCACCATTTCGACCTCCTGAACTGGTGGCTGGCCAGTTCACCGAAAACCGTTTTCGGGTTTGGCAAGCTAGCCTATTACGGGCGGGCCAACGCCGAGAGCCGGGGAGAACTTCACCCCTACACGCGGACCACCCGCGTCGCAGCCGCAAAAAACGATCCCTTTGCCATTGACCTGAGCAAGGACGAGCGGCTCAAGGGACTCTATCTGAATGCCGAGAAGGAGGACGGCTACATCCGCGACCAGAATGTTTTTGGCGACGGCATCAGCATCGAGGACACGATGAACCTGGTCCTCGACTACCACAGCGGTGCGCAGGTTTCCTATGCGCTGAACGCCTACTCTTCTTGCGAGGGCTGCCGCGTTTCCTTCAACGGGACCAAAGGACGCATCGAGCTGGACGAGCGGGAAAAGTCCTACATCGCCGCGGGAAAAGGGCATGTCGCCGACGGGGTCGCGGACAGCACTTCCATCATGGTTTTCCCGCACTGGGAGAAACCGTATCCGGTTGAGGTGAAAGAGTCCGCGGGCGGCCATGGCGGTGGAGATCTGCTCCTCCTCGACCACCTTTTCGGGAAGAAAGACGGGCTGGATCCCTTCGGGCGCGCAGCGGGGCACCTGGACGGCGCGCGCTCGGTCTTGACTGGTCTCGCGGCCAATCGTTCGTTTGCCACCGGCCTGCCGGTCCACCTCGATGACCTCCTGAATCTCGATGCCTACACCAGCGGAACGCCAGCTCTGGACTGAACGAATCGACGCCGGATCATTAGCTCCGCCAATTTTTCTCTCAAAGCTCCCACCTTGCGGGAAAGAGCCGCGAAAGTGTATGAGGGAGCATGAGCCCTTCCCTGAATCCGAAGCGGGCGGTCGCTGAACTCAAAGAACTGCGCGCGCTGACGGGAAATGAGGACGGGGCGCAGCGGGTGGCCTTTACCGAGACTTGGAGGATGGCGCGGAAGTGGTTGCGGGAAAAACTGGAGACGATTCCCGGGGTGGAGGTGCATCGGGATGCGGCGGGAAATCTGTGGGCGACGCTGGCCGGGGAGTCGGAGAAAGCGCTGCTGATGGGCGGGCACATCGATTCGGTGCCGAATGGCGGCTGGCTCGATGGTTGCATGAACACCATCACCGCCGTGGAGGTGCTGCGGCGGATCGCGGCGGAGGGGAAACCGCCGGTGACGGTGCGGGTGGTCGATTGGGCGGATGAGGAGGGGGCGCGGTTCGGCAAGAGTCTCTTTGGCTCGGCGGCGTGCTCGGGGAGTCTGAACATGGAGGAGGCGCGGGTTTTGACCGACAAGGACGGATTGGCCCTGACGGAGGCGCTGCGCGAAAACGGCATCGACTTCGAAAGGGTGAAGGATTGCGGAGTCGAATTGAAGAACGCCGCGGCCTATCAGGAACTGCACGTGGAGCAGGGGCCGGTGCTGCTGGATCTGGATCTGCCGCTGGGCGCGGTGTTGGGAACATTCGGGGTGGAGCGGCACGCGATCCATTTTCACGGACAGGCGGCGCACTCGGGCAGCACCCCGATGGACCGGCGCCAGGATGCGTTTCTGGCGGCGGCAAAGATGAGCCCGGAGAGCTACGCCATCACCGATCGCGAGGGCGGCGTCTGCACGATCGGCTCGTGCAAGACGAAGCCGGGCATCGTGACCAGCGTGGTGGAGGATTGCGAAATCACGCTGGACCAGCGGCACTTGGACCCCGCCGCGCTGGCCCGAATGCTGGCGCGGGCGAAAGAGGCGAGCGAGCAGTTCGCCGCGGAGGCGAAAGCAACGGTGGAATGGAGGCGGCTGTGGGCGATCGATCCGTTCCTATTCCATGACGCCCTGATCGATTTCTGCGACACGGCGATTATGGAGACGTGCGGCGTTTCGCATAAGCTGCCGTCGGGACCGTTGCACGATGCGGCGGAGATGGCGGCGGCGGGCATTCCGACCATCATGATGTTCACGCAGAGCCTGCACGGGATCAGTCACAACAAAATCGAGGATACCAAAGAAGAGCACATCGAAGCGGCGGTGGTGGCCTTCGACAAGTTAGCGTCGAAGATCATGGAGTGGATCGAGCGGTAATGGGCACTCCGCCAGCGCGGACATTTATTTTCCGGCTTTGGCTAAGGCAAGCGCTTCCTCGTAATTTTGACGAAAGCGATCGCTCAGTTTTTTGCTGAGACGGATTTCCTCCACTTTCTCGGAGTCGCGCAGGACGGGCAGGATCTGGTTTTGGCAGGTCGCATAATCGACGAAGGACAGATCGGAGAATTTCGCGGTGGCCTCGGGCGGAAACCCGGCGGCGATCAGCGCCGCCCATGCTTCGGTAAGTTCGGCGTGGGTCTCGATGCACATGGTCCGGATGACGAAACTCATGGTGCGGAAGAGCCGCCCGGTCCATTCTCCGTGATACTCGAACGCCGCCGCCTGCGCGTAAGGATCGGCCTCCGGGTCGGCGGCGTACTGGCGGTATTCCGGGCGGTAAAGGGTGGGGCGAATGGGCTGCCGGCGGAGCGCGTAACGCTCAGGACCGCCCGGCGTCTCCAGGCGAAAGCTCCAGAGCTTCTGCCCCTCTTCGGAAAGGACGAAATCGATAAACATCCTGGCGAGTTCCGCCTGGGGAGCGCCCCGCAGCAGGGCGATGGGATCCGCGCCCACGGAGGAGCCGCCCGGGACGGTCGCGTAGAGAAGGCGGGAGGAGCCGTCGGGATGCCGGACCGCCTCGCTCTGGAAGCGTCCATAGAAATCGATGCACATGCCAGCCGCGGCGTCTCCGGCCTGCACGTCCCACGGGATCTTGCTGGACGAGTCGGTGAAGTAGCGGGCGTTGGCCCCGGCGCGCTGGATGAGAGCAAGTCCGCGCTGCCAGCCCAGCGCGACTCCGGTGGCGGGGTCGGCGTTTTCTTTCACCGCGAGCAGCATCTGCTGCTGGATGAGCATTTCGAAGGCTTTGGCCACGGAGCCGCTCTGGGTGGGATCGGCCAGCGCGATCTCGCCTTGAAAGGCGGGCTGAGCGAGATCGGCCCACTGGGTGGGCGGTGTGCTCATGCCCAGCCGGCGGAGGGAATCAACATTATAGCAAATTCCAAAAGCAGACAGGCACGCGCCGACCCAGCGGCCTTGCGGATCGTAATATTCTTCCCCTCCCCGCGCCTGCGGAATGGCGTTCTCGCCGAACCATTCCGGATGGCGCCGCAGGATGCCGCAATCGACCAGGCGTCCGGCGCGGGCGAGCTGGGTGAATTCATAGGTGCCTCCGCCGAAGAAGAGGTCGATTCCGCTGGTGATATTCGAGTCGAGAAAAGCCCGCCGGGCCTGAGCGGCGGGATTCTTATCGCCGGGTTCCGTTTTTTCGTTGTCGAAGGCGGCCTCGACTTCGCGAGTCCACTTCCGGCCCAGCTGGCGGGTCCAGTAATACTCGAAGGCGGCGTGATATTGCGAGGCGAGGTAGCGCGAAATCTCGCTGGCTCCGCCCGGCGTGCGCCAGTCGATCGAAACGGTGCGCCCGGTGCGCCCGCGATAGTGTTTCTGAAAACCGCGCTCGAACTCGAACCGCGTCGCCTCGTTATGCGGCGTGATCACGACCAGCGTATCCTGAGCGGTGCCGCTCCCGGTCCCGCCGCGCCGCATCGCGATCGGCACCGCCACCACGGCGGCCAGCAGCAGGATTACCCAGACGTTTCGGATCAGAACATTAGCCACGGGCAAATCTGAGGTGAAATTGCGAAAGAAATCAGAAACGCGGAAAGCTGTCAACCGCCGGAATCGGAAGATAAGGTCAGGGACGGCGTGATCGAAAGCGAGTCCGAACGTAGCGCCAGCGTCCCCGCTTGTCGTCCCCACCCGAAGGCTCTGGCTCTGATGTCTCGGGCGCAAATCCGGCCTGAACGGCGCGGCGGCGGGAAAAATGCCGACCGCCTGTAAAGAGCGCTTGCGGCGGGGTGGCGGTGTTTGCTAGAAACTCTCCCCATGATCACGGATGATCTAATGAGTGGAAGGGGGCGGGGTTTGTTCTCCCGCGGGATCGGGATCGCCGGC
>JBGTNO010000202.1:0-9081 GCA_041743065.1 Chthoniobacterales bacterium | reverse complement strand
GAGGCCGTTGCGGACTTGGAAGCCGTAGCGCTGGAAGGCCGCGATGCCCCGGTCGACGCCAAGCGTGACGGCGGCGCGGGCGAAATCGACGCCGTTGCGAGCGGCGCGACCGCCGACTTGGGCGCGGCCCTCGCTGAAAATCGCGCGCAACTCAGGAAGCGTGGCGGGCTGGCTCCACAATGGCATCCACATCTCGCACCGCGCGTCTTTTTCATCCGCAGTCGCCGCGCTCGCGTATCCGACTCCGGACTGCCGCACGCAGAAGGGATAGACAAGTGAGCCATCGCCCGCGCTCTCGAGTCGCTTCACCGAGGCGGCGGCGAAAAGCAGCGCGCCTTCGATCATGAGGATGAAGTCCCACGGATTTACGGTCGCCGGAGCGTCGAAGCCCGAGGTGCCATTTGCGCCGCCAGCCGCGCCCGGGAAAAACTGGCCGATGGGCGCCTTGGCCGTTGCGCCACGCACGGGCTGCGCGAAAAGTGCGGCGCGAAGCCAACGCTCGGATTCTGCCGTCGGTTCGCCGGTTTTCGGATCGAAAACTTCCGTGAGCCGTTGCATGAAGTTGTTTGTGAACTCCAGCCGGCCGTCATTGCCACCAGTGCCTAAAAGCGGTGGATACTTCGGCCCGTCCTGCCCCAGCACGAAGACGGCATCGAGCCAGCCGAGCGCGCCGTCGGGCAGCGTGTTGCGACACGCTTGGAGCAGGAGTGCTTTCGTGCCTCCGTCCGGCTTCTCTTTCAAGCCAAACTCCGCGATTGCCGAGCGTGCCGCTGCCAGCCCGGAGCGATACGAGGCAAGCCGATCCGCGCCTTCCGCTTCGATGGCCGCGATGGCTTTGCGATTGTCTTTCGGGAAAAATCCACTGCCACCATTCCACGGCGCAAGCACCGGCGAAGGCTGATATTTCGAGAGAAAGAAGGACACGACGGCTTCTCCATCAAGCTTGGAGGAAAGGCGCAGCACGTCACGCTGCCATGATGCGGTCGCCGACGCATCGCATTGCTCGCTGACGAGCCGCAACACGCCGAGGGCTTTTAGGTAGTGCGCGAGTGGTATGGGCGCGCAGCCTTTGAGGATGACGTCAGTTTTCATCGGGCGAAAGTTTGTTCAAAATTTCCGCAAAGCCGCGTGCTTCTTCCGCCGTCGCGATGCCGGCGACGATGTGTCCGGCGAAGCTGCGCAGCACGGTGACCTGATCTGCTGGGAGGGGAAGCGAGCCGATGACTTTGCGGATGATGGTGACGAACGTGTTGCCATTGAAGTTGCAGAACGGAGCGAGGCGATGGCAGCGGCGGCAAAGGTCGGTGGCTTCGGCGAGCGTGAGCGGTTGGCGGTGGGTCGATTCCCAAAGTGCTCGTGTGACCCCGTACCCATCGCTGGTCGGTCGATGAAGAGCATGGCCGATCAGACAAAGCTGCCGGTTCGTCGCCACGATGACGTTCCAGTCGAAGGGGCTGAGCCATTCCTTTTTCACGAGGGCTCACTCTCCTTTTTCTTGCTGCCGCGCCCGGCGAATCTCCGCCACGGTGTCGGTTTCGTAGTGTCCTTTGCCGGTAGTCTTGTAGAGCGGCTCGGGCTTGAACTTGTGCTGCAGGGCCTGCCCATCCGCCACGAGTTCATCCACGAGCGCGCGTTGCTCGGGAGTTAACTCGGGAACGGAACCCCATTCTTCAGCAGGGTCTTCTCTGACCAGAGCGGAGGATTCGGATGGAGCCTGGCCGACCGGCGCACGACGCGCGGCCTCGGCGGATGCGCGGCTATCCGCGGCGCGCAGGAGCGTTTCGAGATAGGCGAGGCGGAAGGGGCCGAGCCGGTCGCGCAGGGCGATCATCCGCGCGAGCCAGGAGGGGCCGTGCTCGCCTTCGCCCATGCGCATGAAGGAAAGGTCGAGCCTCATCGGTTCATCGACCACGCCGGGCAGGGCGACCGGCGGCAGCAGATCATCGTGCCACACTCCGCGGGCGAAGGGTTGCTCGCCACTTTCTCCGGGGCCTTTCTCATCGGGCAAGGCGCGGATGGACAGCCGCACTTTCCCATGGTGCGCGGCGATGAGGTAGGCGATAAGATCGCGCTCGGGCGTGTCCGCCGGACCGTGAAGCAGCCAGGCGAGCGCGGAGGCGAGTTCATGACGGAAGCCCCGTCTTTTTTTGGAAGCACCCCCGCGCCGCTGCGGATTCTCCGATTTCGCGTAGAGGGCTTGCGGGTTTGGCGGGACCATCGGTCCGTCGCGCAGAAGAAATTGGAAGAAGGCATGCGCCTTGCCGACATCGTGCCATTGCGCGGCCGTATGCAACATGGCCGTCGTAGGTTCATCGAGCTGGAGACTGCCGGCGAGTTCGTCGGTTGCTGCGACGACTTCGGAGGTGTGTGCGGCAAGTTCCTGCCAGTGGCGGATGAAGCTGAGACGATCTTTGTCGTAAGCTTCGCGCGGCGGAAAGCCGGCCGGACATTTTCTAAGCTTGTATTTCACATCAGCGGTCCAGCCATCCTTCTCGGAGTAGCCGCCGCTCGCCGCGTCAATCAGATAGACCGCGCCCGGGCGCACCCGCTTGGCTGCAGTCCACTCCTTGTTCAAAGGATCCCATGTGAAAGCGCGCACCTTGTCGCTTTTAAGAAACTTCCCAGCATTGCCGATGGAGACCCGACAAAGTTCATCATCATTGAGTGGGACGCCGTGGGCCTCTTCGCCTACCTCGCCATTGCCGCTGAGGCCGCGCCAGAAGAACTGCACGTCGCTATCCTCGCCATCGCGGATGTAGCGGGAAACATCGAGGTCCTGGCCGCAAAGGTCGGGCGTGGTGTCGAAAAGATCGACGAGATCGCGGCGGCGCAGCACCGGGCGGATGACCTTTTCTTGCACAATGTTCACGGCTCGCAACGAGGCCGAACTCGCGTCCTTCAGCGGAATGAGGGCAGCGCGAGCCTGGTCGAGTTCTGCGCCGGAGTAGGGCAGCAGCAGTTCACCTTTCGCGTCGGGCTCGAGGTCGATCCAAAGCACTTCCGCATCGGCGAATTCCGCGCGGCGATTGCAGCGGCCGATACGCTGGACGAGCGAAGACCACGGGGCGAGTTCGGTGATCAGCAACCGCGCCGAAACATCGACGCCCGCCTCGACGGCTTGCGTGGCGATAACGATGCGATCACCCGTGCCGAACAGGACTTCCTCATGCTTCGCGCGGTCCTTTCTACGGAAACGCGAATGAACCAGCGCCACCTTCGCCGGATCGCCAAGGGCCGGTTTCTTTTTTTCCGAGGTTATCAGCGCGGCGTAAATTTCCTGCGCTCGTCGGACACTGTTCACGATCACCAGCGTGAACGTCCCTCCCGGATGCGGCTTCTCGAGGAGCGCACGATGACGCGTGGCAACATATTCTGCGAGTTGCCGGCAGTGCGTACTTTTCGTGTCCGGCGAAAGCGTGAGGGGGCATGGCGAGACGTGCTTCTTTGCCTCAAACAATTCGGCGGCCCTCCCACGTGATTGTTCTTCAATGGTCAAGGTTTCGCGCGGCCAGCCGCAATCCGGCTCACGGTGATCGACGGTCGTGAGCCGCGCCTTTTCCAAAGTCGCGCTCATCCACCACGTCGGGCACGCGCTCATCAGCGGCCATTTGTCATCCGAGCGAAAGCCGTCCAATTGCGCGCTCGTTTCAACGCTCACACCCATGAGCTGCGTTTCATCCATCACCCAAAGCGCGTCGTTATTTAGCAGCCCGAAGTGCATCGGCCAACGATAGCGGCTCATGCCGTAGCCGCGGTTGAGCGCGCGGGAGAGGAGCATGTCTTGCGTGCCGATGAGGATGGCTTCGCGCTCGGGATGGATGTCCCAATCGCCGCTGTCTTCGCCGCCCATCAGGATGTGAAGGCCGACTTTGCCGTCGTGATCGGATTCGCCATCCCAATGTCGTTCTCCGAGCCATTTCCGCACTTCATCCGCCGTCTGCTCCACGAGCGTCCGCATCGGGAGGCAATAGACGAGTCGGCGCGGCCACGCCTTTCGCCCGAGATGCACCCGATTCCAAAGCCACGCGAGAACGACCGCGGCGGTCTTGCCGAGGCCGGTGGGAATTTCAATCAGCCGGGACCGGCATTCGGGATCATCCGCCAGTCGGCGCTGATAGTCGAAAGGCGCATTGCCGCTCGGATGCGTTGCTTCACGTGTCGCACTCTTGAAGAATTGTTCGAAGGTCGTCATGCCAACGTGGTTTTGGGTTTGCCGTTCAGCTTCTCCAGAGGGGTGGGACATCCGCAGGGATATCTTTTTCTTTTTTGCGTGAGAATAAAAATCACGCCCGCGGCATCTTGCAAAAATACAAGAGAAGCGGCGAAACATTGTGGGCGCTCCCCCAACCTGATTCTCTGTCAACCAGGCCGAAGTCTCCCGCAATGGTCGTTGAACTTTTGCTCCCCAATGAATTTGCCGAAGTGCTGCGCGCGGAGGGCAGGGCTATCGAGGCGCAAATTGCCTTGGACCTTGCCATCTCATCAAAGGTGGTTCGGCCCTTTTCCCTGGAGGACTTGGCCGAGGATTTGGCGTGAGCCCAAAAGGCGTCGGCGCAAAGCTGAGGCCTCGCATCGAAAAGCACCGCTCGGTGGAGATTTCGATCAGCCGACGCTGAAAATCATACGCGCGAAACCGTCCGGGCCGCCCCTCTTCATAATCGACACGCAGGACCCGGCTCTGGAGGGCACCGTGGCATCGGCTTCCAGCCGATGATCCAGCACCTAAATAATTCTGAGAGGTGGCCGCGCGTTTAGCGGGCGACCGGGCTGACCGGTCGCCCGCCGGAACGCGCGGCCAAGCGGCGGGAGTGACTAGAACCAGCGAGCCTGACCGACGCTTCCTCAAGCGAAAAAGCCTCGCATGTACCTACCGTAGGGGCATCGGCCTCAGTGCGCTCGGCTCTCGTTGTCACGTTTTTGTTGCTTGGAGGGAAGCGCGACGCCCTCGTTTTCCGGGTGGTCGCGGTGCAATGCGACGCTTTTGTCACAATCGAGCGGTGGACACCCCTCCGGGCCGGTCGCGACTATCCGCGCCTTTCGCCGAATGCCCGTCTCGTCCGCCATTTCCCCCCGCGTCATCCGCCCGCTTTTCCGCGGGCTGGCGCTGGCTTTGCTGGCTGCCGCTCCGGCCGGGGCGGCGGTGGACTTGAGTCAGGTGAAACCAGAGATCGGTGCTCTCTATATAGCGGAATACCGGGTGGAGGGCGCGACGAAGCTGCCGGCCATCGAGATCGAAAAAGCGGTCTATCCGTTTCTCGGACCGGGCCGCACGCCGGAGGATGTGGAGTCGGCGCGCGCGGCACTGGAAGCGGCTTTCCAGGCGCAGGGGTATCAGACGGTGTCCGTGCGGGTGCCGGAGCAGTCGGCCACCGGCGGGGTGATCGTCTTGAAGGTGGTGGAGGCGCCCGTCGGACGGCTGCGCGTGAAGGATTCCACCTACTACGATCTGGAGCGGATCAAGCGGGGCGCGCCCTCGATGGCGGAGGGTTCTGTCCCGAATTTCGCCGACATCACGCGCGATATCCTGGCCCTGAACACCTTCCCCGAGCGACGGGTCACGCCGAGTCTGCGGGCGGGCGTCGAGCCGGGCACGGTTGATATCGATCTGCAGGTGGAGGACACCCTGCCCCTGCACGGCAGCGTGGAGCTGAACAATCGCCGGAGCATTTTCACCAGTGATCTGCGGCTGAACGGATCGCTCAGCTACGCCAATCTCTGGCAGCTCGGCCATTCCGTGGGGATGAGTTTTCAGATCGCCCCGGAGAACACAGACGACGAGAAAGTTTATTCCGGCTTCTATCTGTCGCGCTTTTCGGGCATTCCCTGGCTGGCGATTATCCTGCAGGGCACAAAGCAGGACAGCAATGTCTCCACCCTCGGCGGCGCGGCGGTGGCGGGGCGCGGCGAAATCATCGGAGCGCGCGCGCTCATCACGCTGCCCTCGGCGGCCGGTTTTTATCAGTCGGTCAGCGTCGGCTTCGACTATAAACAATTTCGGCAGTCAGTTGATCTTGGTCTGGCCCAGATCGATTCGCCGATCCGCTATTTCCCGGTCAGCGCTATCTATACCGCGACCTGGCTGGACAAGCTCGGCTCGACCGAATTCGGCGGTTCGGTTGTCTTCAATATTCGCGGCATCGGGAGCGACACGGCGGATTTCGACAACAACCGATTCGCGTCGGACGGCAGTTTCATTTACTTCCGCGGCGATCTGGCGCGAACCCAGACACTGCCCGGCGGAGCCGAGCTCTACGCCAAGCTGCAAGGGCAAATCACCGGTGACGCCCTGGTCAACAGCGAGCAGATCGGCGGGGGCGGACTCAACACCGTGCGCGGCTATCTCGAGGCCGAGGCGCTCGGCGACAGCGCCATTTTCGGAACGCTGGAGGTGCGAAGTCCGTCGCTGCTGAAAAAGTGGGAGAAGCAAGGGAACGAGTGGCGCTTCTACGGTTTCGTGGAAGGCGGCGAACTGTTTGTCAACGAAGTGCTGCCGGAGCAGAAACGGACCATCGACCTCGCCAGCTTCGGCGTCGGAACGCGGGTGCAGTTGGCTAGTCATTTTAACGCTTCGCTGGACGGGGCTTTTCCGCTGATCGATGCCACCGAGACCCAGGCTTTTGACTTTCTGCTGAATTTCCGGCTCTGGGCCGAATTTTAAAACTCGTGCATCTTTCCACTTTCTTCCTTCGAAATCTAGTCGTGCCGTTGCTCTGCTTCGCGGGGCTCACCTCATCCGCCCAGGCTTGGTGGGACAAGCAGTGGAGCGCCCGTCAGCCGGTCATCATCGACACTGCCGCAGCCAAGATCACCGATCCCATCGCCGACAGCACGACCGTTCTCGTCCGCCTGCACGGCGGCAACTTTCAGTTCCTCGCGGCGGCCGAGGACGGACACGACCTGCGCTTCATCGCCGGGGATGATGAGACGCTGCTGCCCTATCATATCGACAAATATGACTCGCTGCTGAACGAGGGATTCATCTGGGTGAAGGTGCCGGATGTGAAGCCGGGCGCGCAGACCAAGTTCTGGCTATACTCCGGAAATCCGGCCGCGCCGCCCGCCGAAGACCCGAAAGCGAGCTACGATGCGGACACCCTGCTGGTCTATCATTTCTCCGAACGCGGCGCCGTGCCGAGTGACGCCACAGGGAACGGTCATCAGGCCGAGAACGCCGGCATCACGGTGGAAGGTTCGCTCATTGGCTCCGGGATTGTGCTCGGCGCGCAGGAAGGCATCACTATTCCCGCCGCGCCGGACCTGCAATGGACGGCGGGCGACTCCTTCACGTGGAGCGCATGGGTTAAGCCCACCGAAGCGGGATCAAACGGCGTTATCTTCAGCCGCCGCGAGGGAGCGGCCGGGCTGGTCATCGGGCTGGCCGAGGGCGCGCCCTACGTGGAGGTTGGGACCGAGCGGACGCCGCCCGGAGAGGCGATTCCTGAAAATGCGTGGCATCATCTCGCCGTGGTGGCGGAGGGCGACCGCACCCGGCTCTATCGGGACGGCAAGCTCTTCGGCACCTGCGGCGCGGGCGTTCCGGCGATGAACACGCCGTTTGTCATCGGGGCGTCGGAAGGCGTGGCGGGATTTTCGGGCGAAATGGACGAGATGCAACTAGTCAAGGCGGCCCGTCCGCTGGGCGCGATTCAGCTCGCGGCGGCGGGCCAGGGGATCGGTGGGGACACGCTGCTGGCTCTCGGGGAGATCGAGGGCTCGGCGGGCGGGCACAGCGCCGCTTTCGAGCATGTGCTGCTCTTCGGGGATATTGCGAAAAACATGATGTTCGACGGCTGGATCGCGGTCGGGGTGTGCAGTGTCATGGTAGTGCTGGGCTGGTTTGTCGCTATTAAGAAATTTTCCTATTTGAACAGCATCCAGAAGGGCAGTGAGCTCTTCATGAAACGGTGGAAGGATGTGTCCGCCGACCTGACCGTGCTCGATCAGGGCGATCCGAAAAACCGCCACGCTTTCGGGGCGGATGTGGAGCCGGCGCTGATGATTCATCTGCGCCGCTCTCCGCTCTATCACCTCTACGAAATCGGCTCGGAGGAAATCCAGCACCGGATCGGCCAGGGCCGTGCGCCGGGCCTCTCGGCGCGCTCCATGCAGGCAATCCGCGCCAGCCTGGAGACGGGGATGGTGCGCGAGAATCAGCGCATGAATAAGGGCCTCATCCTGCTGACTATCAGCATCGCGGGCGGTCCCTATGTCGGGCTGCTGGGCACGGTGGTCGGCGTCATGATCACCTTTGCCATTATCGCCAAGTCCGGCGAGGTCGATGTGAACTCGATCGCGCCCGGCATCGCCAGCGCCTTGCTCGCCACGGTGGCGGGTCTGGTCGTCGCGATTCCGGCCTTGTTTATCTATAGTTATCTCAGTTCCCGGATCAAGGACCTGCTGGCGACGATGCAGGTCTTCACCGACGAGTTCATCACGAAGATGGCCGAGTTTTATCCGGAGGCCACCCGTGCAGACTGATTCCGGCAAGAGCTACGACGATATCAACGTCACCCCCATGGTGGATCTCTACCTGGTGCTGCTGCTCATCTTTATCATCATGACCACCGCGGGCGTGCAGGGGCTGAAAGTCGATCTGCCGAAAGCGAGCAAAACGCCGGCCATGGGCGAGAAGAAGACCCAGGCCATCACGGTCAATAACGAAGGTAAAATGTTTCTCAATACCATACCCGTCACGCTGCCAGAGTTGCAGCAGAGGCTGGAAGCGTTCAAGGCGCAGAACCCGGAGTTCCCGGTGATCGTGCGCGGCGACCGGCTCACGCAATACCAGGGGGTGATGGATGTGCTGGATGTGCTGGGCCGGGTCGGCATCAGCCAGATCGGACTGGCCACGCAACCGTCCCAATAACGAGCGATGCCGGACGTTTCAGAGCCCAAACCGGGATTCTTCCAGCGCCACTGGATCGCGCTGGCGGTCGGCGTCGTGGGCGTCCTGCTGCTGGCGGGAATCATCCGACTGGCGACTTCCGAATCCGGGCCGAAGCGCCCGGCCCCGCCGCCGATGATGAGGGTCAGCGTGCCGCCGCCCCCGCGTCCCACGCCTCCGCCCAAGGCGACCCCGCC